>DYFX01000008.1:1378-22493 GCA_020724945.1 Candidatus Paceibacter sp. | reverse complement strand
CGGTCGACGATGACGGTCGGGATGATGAACTCGTCCGTCTCGCCGCGGTTGTAGGCCTGGAGCAGCGCCGTCTCGGCCGAAGGCGCCGCGAGCCCCTCGCCGTTCACGATGGCGTGGTATGCGAGGTCGACGCGTTCCCAATTCCGGTTCCGGTCCATCGGGAAGAAGCGGCCCATCACCGTGGCGATGCGCTCGCCCGGCCGCAGGCGCGACTCGATCTCGTGGATCTGCGCGGGCGCGGCGAAGCGCGGGCCGTCGCGGCCGTCGGTGAAGAGGTGGAGGGCGATGTCGTTCAGTCCCAGGCGGCGGCAGGTCTCGAGCAGGCCGTAGAGATGCTCCATCGAGGCGTGCGCCGAGCGGCCGTTCGAGACCATGCCCATCAGGTGCACGCGGGTGGCGTACTTCCGCGCGTGCTTGAGCGCCTCGTGGATGGCGGTGTTCTTGAAGAAGGTGCCGTCCTCGATGGCCTCGTTGATGTACACGGCGTCCTGCTTCACCACGCGGCCCGCGCCGAGGTTCATATGCCCCGCCTCGGAGTTGCCCGGCTGGCCTTTCGGCAATCCCACATGCTGGCCGTGCGCGAAAAGTTCCGTGTGGGGGTAATGCTCCCACAGGTCCATCATCGTCGGCATGGCGGCCATCAGCACCGCGTTGCCCTGGAGCCCGGCCGGCGCCGAACCGAAGCCGTCGCAGATGGCCAGGACCACGGGCTTCACCTTGTCTCCTCCTTCGGCAGGCATCAGGCTCCGGTTTCGTCTTCGATCTCCATCAGGCGGTTGTACTTCTCGAGGCGCTCGCTGCGCGAGAGCGAACCGGTCTTGATGAAGTCCGCGTTCACGGCTACGGCCAGGTCGGCGATGAAGGTGTCGGCGGTCTCGCCCGAGCGGTGCGAGACGGACACCTTGTAGCCGTGCTGCTGGGCGAGGCGGATGGCGTCGATCGTCTCGGAGAGCGTGCCGATCTGGTTCACCTTGATCAGGATGGCGTTCCCGACGCCCTCGCGGATGCCCTTGCGCAGGCGCTCGACATTCGTGACGAAGAGGTCGTCGCCGACGAGCGCGAGCTTCTTGCCGAGCGCGTCGGTCAGCAGCTTCCAGCCGTCCCAGTCGTCCTCGGCGCAGCCGTCCTCGAGCGAGACGATCGGATACTTGGCCGCGAGCGCTTTCCACATCGCGACGACGCCCTTGGCGTCGAGCTTGCGGCCGTCGGCTTTGAGGACATACTTCTTCTTTTTCGCGTCGTAGAATTCCGACGCCGCGGGATCGGTCGCGAACGCGACATCCTTGCCGAGCTTGTACTTGGCCTTGCGGACGGCGGCCGCCATGAGCTCGAACGCCTGCGCGTTCCGCTTGAGCTTCGGCGCGAAACCGCCCTCGTCGCCGACGCCGACGGAGAAGCCCTTGTCCTTCAGGATACCGCGCAGGGCGTGGAAGACTTCCGAACCGCAGCGGACGCGCTCGCGGAACTTCCGCTGGCGCGGGACGATCATGCATTCCTGGAAGTCGACGCTCCAGCCGGCGTGCGCGCCGCCGTTCATGACATTCATCGTGGCGAGCGGCATGCGGTAGCCGTCGCGCGGGAGGTCGTAGATGTCGCGGAGGTAGCGGTAGAGCGGGAGGCCGAGCGAGGTCGCGCCGGCGCGGGCGGCGGCCAAGGAGACGCCGAGGATGGCGTTGGCGCCGAGCTTCTCCTTGTTGTGCGTGCCGTCGAGGTCGCGCATGCGCCCGTCGATCTTGCGCTGTTCCTGGACTTCCATGCCGCGCAGCGCGTCATTGATGGGACCATCGATGTTCTTCACGGCCTTGAGTACGCCGAGACCGCGATAGCGGCGCTTGTCGCCGTCGCGGAGTTCCAGCGCCTCGTGAACGCCGGTCGAGGCGCCCGAAGGGACCGCGGCCTTGGCCACGGTGCCGTCGGAGAGCGTCATTTTCGCTTCGACGGTCGGGTTGCCGCGCGAATCGAGGATCTCGCGGCCTTTGATTTCACGGATGGTAGGCATGCTGCGACTTACGGAAGGATCTCGTAGATGACGGCGACATTCACGACGACATCCTGCGAGCCGGATTCGATCGAGGGCGCGGCCGAGCCGCCGCCCAAGCCCATCGCCGCCTCGCGGGCGTAAAGGACCGGCGGGACATAGCCGTCGCTCTCGCTGAAACCCACGATCCTGCCGAGCTTCACGCCGGCTGCGGACGCCAGCTCCTGCGCTTTCGCCTTGGCGGCCTCGAGACCCTTGAGCCGCGCCTGCTGGCGGAGCTCCTCCGGCTCGTCGATCGTGAAGTTCACGCCGCCGACCTGATTGGCGCCCAGTTCGCCGGCGGACGCGAGCACTTCGCCGATCTTCGAGAGGTCGCGCACCTTGAGCTGGACGCTTTGCGACACCTGGAAGCCGCGCTCGACCTGCCGGTTATCGATCCAGTCGTACTGCGGATAGATGGAATAGTTGACGGTCTTGATGTCCTCCGCCGCCACGCCGAATTCCTTGACCTTGGCGATGATGGCGTTCATCTTCGCCGTGTTCTCCTGCTGGGCTTCCGCGACGGTCTTCTTCTCGGTCATCACGCCGACGGAAATCGAGGCGATGTCGGGCAGGGCGGTCACCTTGCCTTCGGCCGAGACGGCGATGGTGTCGCGCGCGTTGCCGGGGCGTCCGATGTATTCGTGCTCCTTGGCGGCGTTGCGCGCCAGGAGGACGAGATAGGCGGCGCCGACGACGAGGACGAGGGCCCAGAGCGGCTTCATGAAGCGTCGCATCGGACCGTGGCCATGGCCGCAGCGGCAGGCGCCGCCGCAACCGTTTCCGGACATGGGCATGTTCTCCATAAATGCGGGTTATTCGACGAGTAAAGGTTGGATGCCGGGAAGGACCTTGCCTTCGAGGATCTCGAGCATGGCGCCGCCGCCGGTCGAGACATGGTCGACGCAGTCCGCGAGGCCGGTCCGCGCGAGCGCCTGGACCGTCTCGCCTCCCCCGACGACGCCGAAGGTCCTACCCTTCGAGCGCGCGGCGACGAGACGCCCGAGCGCGAGCGTGCCGTGGCTGAAGCGCGGCTGTTCGAACCAGCCCATCGGCCCGTTCCAGACGATCATCTTGGCGGAGCGGATATAGGAGGCGTAGGCGGAGATGGTCTTCGGTCCGATGTCGAGGATGGCTTCGTGATCGCGACAGAGATCGAAGGGCTCCTCCTGCAGGTCGACCGCCGTGAGCTTGCCGCCGGGATCCTTCGGATCGGCGATGACGACATCGTGCGGCAGGATGAGCTTCTTGTAATACGGATGCCGCATCAGCTCGCGCACGGCTTCGAGATCCTCGCCGGAGCAAGGCGTCATGCCGATGCAGTGGCTCATCGCCTTGTAGAAGGGGGCGATGAGCGCGCCGCCGAGGAGCACGCGGTCGGCGACGGAGAGCATCTGCGCGATGACGCCGATCTTCGACGAGACCTTGGCGCCGCCCATGATGACGAGATACGGACGCTCGGGCGCCTCGAGGGCGCGGGTGAGCGCGTCGGCCTCGGCGGCGAGGAGCGGGCCGGCGTAGGACGGAAGATAGCGCGTGACGCCGACATTCGAGGCCGCCGCGCGATGCGCCACGCCGAACGCGTCGTTCACGAAGACATCCGCGAGCCTCGAGAGCGCCTCGGCGAAGTGCGGATCGTTCTCCTCCTCCCCTTTCCGGAAGCGCAGGTTCTCGAGCATCACGACCTCGCCGTCCTTCATCGCGGCGACCGCCTCCTCGACCTTCTCCCCGACGCAATCGGGAAGCTTGGCGACGGTGCAGTGCGCGAGCTGGGAGAGGCGCTTGGCGACCGCGTCGGTCTTGAGCGCGGCGGGCTTCTTGCCGTCCGGCCGGCCGATGTGGGTGGCGACGACGACGCGCGCGCCGGCCTTGCGGAGCTTCTCGATCGTCGGCACGACGCGGCGGATGCGCCAGTCCTCTTCGGCGCCGACCTTGCCGCGCGCGATAGGCACGTTGAAATCGACGCGCAGGAGCACGCGCTTCCCTTTCAGCGATCGGAGATCTTCGAGGACGCGGAGCGGCATATCAGAGGTTGTTGCGCCGGAAGGTGGTGAGCGGCGCGCGGATGAGCTTCCAGGCGCTGCCGAGCGGAAGCGTCTTCAGGAAGTAGCGGACATCGGCGGCCAGGCGGATCGGCCAGACGATGCGTCCCTTGAGGCGGAGGCCGAAGACCTGGGCGATGCCCCAGGCGCCGCCCATCGGGACGACGGTATGCATGGCCGGGAAGGCGTACGGCACGGGAGGCTTGCCCATAAGCGTGGCGGCGATGTTCCGCGCGGCCGTCGCGGCCTGGTGGATGGCCGCTTGCGCGAGCTGCGGAACGGGGCGCTTGCTTGAAGGATCGACGATCGTCGCGCAATCGCCGACGGCCCAGACGCCGTCCTTGCCGCGGACGCGGAGATGTTCGTCGACCTCGATGCGCCCGCGCGCGTCGACCGGCAACCCGAGCTTCGCCACGACGGGATTGGCCTGGAATCCTCCGCACCAGACGAGCAGGTCGGTCGTCACCTCCTTCTCGCGCTCCTTCTTGAAGTCGCAGACGAGCATGTCTTCGGTCTCGCCCTCCTTCAGCGGCCGCGGCGCCAGCACGACATGATCCTTGTGCGCGCCCTTGATGCAGGTGTCGAGCAGGAGCTTGAGGCCGAGCTTCTCGAGGCGCTTCCGCGCCCAGCCGGACATCTCCTTGTCGAGCATGCCGAGCGGCCTGGGCGACGCCTCGACCATCTCGATGGAATACTCCGCGGCGCCGATGCGTTTCTTCCTGACCTGCTTGCGCATGAACTCCGCCAGCTCGCAGGCGAACTCGACGCCGGTCGGACCCGCGCCGCCGACGACGACGCGGACGAACGGGATCTCGTTGCGCCGCTTGGCTCCGAGCAGGTCCTCGAGCTTGCGATGGACGGTCAGCGCGTCGCGCAGGCTGTACATGGGCAGGCCGTGCCGCTCGAGCCCCTCGATGCCGAAAAAGGACGGCGATGCGCCGAGCGCCACGACGAGATGGTCGAAGGGGAGCTTGCGGTCGTCGGCGAGCTCCACGGCGCGCGCGCCCCAGTCGATGCCGACGACCTCCTGGTATTCCACGCGGATGCGCTTGGGCGCGAGATGCGTGCGGATGTCCTCGAACGGGGTGGCGATGCCGACTTTCAGCGTCTCTTCAGGCGCGTCGCCGGTGGCGACCTCGTAGAGCCACGGCCGATAGAGGTGGTGCGAGCACTTGTCGACGACGACGATCTCGTGGCCGTCCGGCATCCCGAGCTCCTTCACCAGGCGTTTGGCGGTCGACAAACCGCCGAAACCGGCCCCGAGGATGACGATGCGCTTGCGGTTGGTGTCCTCCATATCGGCTTCACTATACCATTCTCGGCCTAAAATCGCACCGTGACCGACACGATTTCCGGCGGACAGAAGAGGCGCGCGCGGGGGCCGGATTCGCCGGCGCCGGCGCCGAGGACGAGCGGGATATCGTCGAAAGAGAAGATGCCTCGGTCATATTCGCGGCCGAGGTGATGCGGGAGTTTCGGCACCGCGCCGATGATGGGCAGGCGGATCTGTCCGCCGTGGGCGTGGCCGGAGAAGAAGATCGTCGCGCCAGGGCGATCCTTCATCAGCTTCGCCGCATGCGGCGCCAAGTCGGGATTGTGGAGCATCACGAGCGCGAGGTCATCGGACGGGATACCCTTGAAGGCGGCTTCCAGGTCCGTCTCGCCGTACCAGTCGTCGTCGGCGCCGGCGACCGAGACGCCCTCCTTCGCGCGGAGCGAACGGTTCTCGACGAGCGGGATGCCGGACGCCGCGAACCAGGCGTGCGCCTCCTTCGACGCCTTGTATTCGTCGTGGTTGCCGAGGATGGCGTAGACGCCGAGCGGCGCGCGAAATTCCTTGAGCGGTTCGAGCTTCCGCAGGTCGCGGGCGCTCTCGTGCAAGAAGTCGCCTCCGAGGAGGATGATGTCCGGCGCGAGAACCTGCGTCTCGCGCACGAGCCGCTTCACCCAGGCGCGCCCCTTATAAGGACCGACATGGATGTCGGAGATGAAGGCGATCTTGAGCGACCGCTCCCCTGTTCCGACCGCGTAGCGCGTCGTCTTCAGAAGGTGCGGCTCGAAGAACGAACCGTAGAGCAGGACGAGAAGCGGCAGGACCGCCCACGCCGTCACGAAGTTCGCGGCCCACGCGAAAAACAGACATCCCGCGGCGATCGTGAGGTCATAGACCCACCACGGGATGTCGTGTCCGTAGACCGGTTTCGAATACCGGGCAGGCATCTTTACTTGATCGACTTGCCGACGCGTTCGACCATCTCGCCCAGGCGGCAGGAGTAGCCCCATTCGTTGTCGTACCAGGCGATGACCTTCACGAGGTCGCCGTCGACCACCTGCGTCAGGTTGATGTCCACGATGGACGAGTACGGGTTCTTGATGAAATCGGAGGAGACGAGCTCTTCCTCGGTCCAGGTCATCACGCCTTCGTAGCGCTTGGTGGCGCAGGCGGCCTTGATGGCCTTGTTCACTTCCTCGACGGTCGTCTTCCTGCCGACGACGAAGGTGAAGTCGGAGAGCGAGACGACGGAGGTCGGCACGCGGAGCGAGAGGCCGTCGAAGAGGCCCTTGAGTTCGGGGATCGTCTCGGTGACGGCGATGGCGGCGCCGGTGGAGGTCGGGATGATGTTGGCGGCGGCGGCGCGGGCGCGGCGGAGGTCCTTGTGCGGGCCGTCCTGCAGCACCTGGTCGGCGGTGTAGCTGTGGATCGTGGACATCATCGCCTTCCTGATGCCGAACTTCGAATGGATGACGGCGGCCACCGGCGCGATGCAGTTGGTGGTGCAGGAGGCGTTGTTGATGATGGCCGACTTGCCCTTGTAGTCCTGGCCGTTCACGCCGAGGACATAGGTCGGGATCGCGCCGCCTTTGGCGGGCGCCGAAAGCACGACGCGCTTGGCGCCGGCGGTCAGGTGCTGCGACGCGCCCTTCTCGTCGGTGAAGCGGCCCGTCGATTCGATGACGACATCGATCTTCAGGTCCTTCCAGGGGAGCTTCGAGGGATCCTTCTCGGCGGTGACGAGGATCTTCTTTCCGCCGACGAAGATGTGCTTCTCGTCGTGCTTCACCTCTTTCTCGTACGCGCCGTAGTTGGTGTCGTGCTTCAGGAGGTGCGCGAGCGTCTTGGTGTCGGTGAGATCGTTGACGGCGACGAACTCGAGTTCCTTGAGACGGCCGAAGGAGGCCTTGAAGACATTGCGGCCGATGCGGCCGAAGCCGTTGATGGCGACGCGGATCATGGGGCTGGGGTTAGGGTTTCGGGTGCGTAGAACTTCACGGTGGAGACGAAGGCGGCGAAGGCGGCGGGATCGAGGGCGGCCGAGCGGATGACGAGCGCCGCATCGCCCATCGGCACATAGACGGCCTGGCGGCGCACGCGGCCGCGTTCGAGCTCGGCGGCGAAGAGGGCGCCCACCCCGTCGACCGCGACATCGTAGAGCGCGGCGCGGCTGCCGGCGAAGTCCTCGGCGGCGAGGTTCTGCACCTCGCGGCGTTCGTGCAGCGGCGCGACCTCGACGAGGATGCCGGCGCCGTCGGCGGGCGCAAGGCCGATGTCCTTGATGGAGCGGCCCAGGCGGACGGCCGCGGGGTCGCCGGCGGAGACGATCCATCCCGGCGGCACGGCGTAGGCGTAGCCGTAGGCGCGGTTGTCGCGGCGCGACCAGGCGTCGATGTCGAGCGTGACGGGCGCGTGGAGCGTGGAGGACGGCGCGTTCAGCGCGACGGCGAACGGGCGGAGCGAGGAAAGCCAGATGCCGAAAAGCCCGTATGCGGCGACCGTGGCGACGAGCGCATATTCAATGACCGGCGACAACGAATGCCTCACCCTCCATAAGGACATACGCTGACAGTATAGGCGCGCGCGCCTTCAGCGTGAAGTGAATGAAAAATCCCCGTCGCGCGCGCGACGGGGATTCAGTCGGATGCCGTGAAGGTGCAGCCTTCGTGCGGCGCGAGGCGCAGGACCGAGAGGTCCTGGTCGCGCAGCTCGTAGGCGAGGTGGTCGAGATACAGCATGCCCATGAGGCCGCGCCGCATCATCGGGTTCATGAGCGCCGGCCCGCAGACGGGGCCGCGCTCGGGGTGCGTGCGCGTTTCCGGATCGTCGCAATCGGTCGGCACATGATGCCAGATGCCGAGCTGGTGCCCGACCTCGTGGGCGACAGTCGGCCAGAGGACCTCTTCCGAAATCGGCGTGCCGCCGAACTTCCGGAGGCAGGCGATCTCCAGCACGATGCCGCCGCCGACCGTGGCGTGGCCGAGCGCGTAGGTGCCGTCCTCGCGCTCGACGCACTCCCCTTCGTAGGCGTGGATGCGGACGAGCGCTTCCGACGGATCGGGCACCGTCTCGCAGAGCACGCCTTCCGGACGCCAGGACGCGCAGGCGGCGCGCGCGAGGTCAGGAGGAAGCTCGTCGTGCGGTTGGACCCAGAGCGTCAGCGTGCGGAACTCCGACGGCTCGGCGTCGTAGAGGTCGTAGGATGCGAGGTCGTCGCCGCAGGCGGCGAAGGCGGCAAGGAGCAGGAGCGGTCGGGTCATGCGTGCCTCCGCTCCGACGCTAGCGCGAAGCGCGGCGCGCGTCAACGAAAAGACCGCCCGTCAGGGGCGGTCGTCGTGGTCGTGGTACACGCAGTCGGGGATGTCCTTGCGCGGCACATCCGAAGAGAGCACGGAGTAGCGCTTGTCGCGCACATCGAAGGCGAGCGCGTCGATCTCGGTCACGACCGTGACATCCTTGTCGTAGTACGGGTTCATGACGGCGACGCCGCAGACCTTGCGGCCCGAGGGATGCTCCTTGGCCTTCTCGCAGGCGGGCGGGTACGGCACATGGCTCCAGATGCCGAGCTGATGCCCGACCTCGTGGGTCACGACCGCCGAGAACTGGTGCGCGTCGTAGACGCCATCCTTCCGCTTGAGGCACCCCATCATCATCTTGATGTCGCCGCCCGAGTAGGCCCAGGCCAGCGTGGTGCGCTTCTTGTCGTCCGAGGGGTCGTCGGGCGTGCCCATGTCGTCGTTCCGCACGCAGGCGCCGTCGTCGGCGTAGACGCGGATGTCGGCGAAGGCCTTCTCGACGGCCTCGACGCAAGTCACCTTCTTCGCCTTCCAGGCGGCGCATCCCTTGAAGACGACCTCCTTGGGCATCCGCGGGTCCTCCTGGACCCAGACGGTGACGACATACGGGATGTCGGCCGCACTGGGCGTGTTGCTCTTGGTCTTGGGGCTCCCGCCGCACGATGAGGCGGCCCACGCCGCGAGGGTCAGGATCAGGGCGTTGGCGCGCATGACTTCCTCCTGTCAAAGGTCCTCCCCCAGGATAGCAACGGAAACGAAAAACCGCCTGTGGGCGGTTTTTCGGCGTCTTAGCCGGGGACCTGGTTGTGGGACTCCATGGCGTAGCGCGTGAAGCGCTTGACCTGGATGTTCTCGCCCATCTTGGCGATGGACTCCTTGACGACTTCCTCGACCGTCTTGTCCTCGTCCTTGATGAACGGCTGGTGCAGGAGGCAGATCTCGGCGTACCACTTTCCGAGCTTGCCTTCGACGATCTTGGCGACCATCTCGGCGGGCTTGCCGGAACCGGCGAACTCCTCGGCGTAGATCTCCTTCTCCTTCTCGAGCACCTCGGCCGGGATGGCGTCGGCGGAGACATAGAGCGGGTTCATCGCGGCGATCTGGAGCGCGAGCGCATGGCAGAGCTCCTTGAAGCCGTCGGTGCGGGCGACGAAGTCGGTCTCGCAGAGGACCTCGACCATCGCGCCGACCTTGCCGTTGCCGTGGATGTAGGCGTAGACGAGGCCTTCGGAAGTCTGGCGGTCGGACTTGGAGCCGGCCTTGAGGATGCCCTTCTTGCGGAGCAGTTCGGCGGCGGCGGCCAGGTCGCCCCCGGCTTCCTCGAGCGCCTTCTTGCACTCGACGATGCCGGCGCCGGTCATGGCGCGCAGTTCGGATACGGTCTTGGCGTCGATCATAGGAACGGAAGGTTAAGGGATGGGGTTCGCGGCGTGCGCGGGCGCGAGGCGCCTTACGCGGTGATGACGCGCGCGGGGGCGTCGGCGGACTTCGCGGCCTCGGCCTTCTGGGCGACGGCGTTCTTCTCGCGGAGCTTCTTGCCTTCGAGGACGGCCTCGGACATCAGGCGCGTGATGAGCTCGATGGACTTCACGGCGTCGTCGTTGGCCGGGATGCCGTAGGCGATGTCCTCGGGGTTCACGTTGGAATCGAGCAGGGCGAAGATCGGGACCTTCTTGTCGCCCGCCTCCTCGACGGCCGTCTTCTCGTGCTTGGCGTCGACGACATAGAGGGCTTCCGGAAGCTTGGTGAGGGGCGCGATGCCGCCGACCTTGCGCTCCATGTCCTCGATCTCGCGGTCGATGATGACGCGCTCCTTCTTGGTGTACTTGTCGAAGCCGCCGGCGTCGCGCTTGGCGCGGTACTCGTTGAGCTTCTTGATGAGCTTCGAGATCTCCGGGAAGTTGGTGAAGGTGCCGCCGAGCCAGCGCGTGGTGATGTACGGCATGCCGCACTCCTTCGCGTACTTCTCGACGATGCCGGAGGCCTGGCGCTTGGTGCCCAGGAAGACGATGACGCCGCCCTTGGCGACGATGTCGCGCGCCGCGTCGAGCGCCTCCTTCAGCTTCGTGACGGTGGCTTCGAGGTTGATGATGTGGATGCCGTTCCTGGAGCCGAACAGGAAAGGCTTCATCTTGGGATGCCACTTGGAGACCTGGTGCCCGAAATGGGCGCCGGTCTTCAAGAGCTCCACGAGGTCGGGAATCGTGTACATACGGTTGTATGGATACTCCTTTTATCACCTCTTCCGCAGGCGCCGGCGTACCCGAAGGGGCCGGAGGCCAGGAGTGGAACGGAAGATGTGAGGTTATTAATGGGCGTACTATAAGGGAGAGGTTCCGGCGTGTCAAGCCGGGGACGAAAAAGCCCCCTAGCGGAGGGGGCAGTCGCTCGATGCGGAGAGCCACTTGAGGCTGCGGACGCCGAGGGCCTTGTAGCCGTCGGGGAAGCGCCAGGTCGGGTACTGGTGGATGTCGAGCTTGTCGCACTCGGGGATGTTGCCGAGCGTCCCCTCCGGCTGGCAGTCGGTGTAGGGCACATCCGGCGCGTCCTTGCCGAAGAGCGCGAGCTGATCGTGGCACGGCCCGCACCAGTGGGCGCCGAAGAGCCGGACGCCCTTGCGCTTCAGGCACTTGGCCAGGGATTCCGGGGGCGCCGGTTCGGCCTTGGCCTCGCCGGTCGACGGCGCGCCGGCGCAGGACAGGGCGAGCGCGAACGCGAGGAAAAGGGCGGGTCTGAAATGGGGCATACGGCCTCCTTCCGCCCCCTACCCTAGCCCACTCTTGCCAACTCCGCAAAGCCCTGCTATGATCCGGCGGTATTCAATCGTCTTCCCTATGAAAGCGGAAACCCACCCGACCTATTATCCGGAAGCCAAGGTCGTCTGCGCCTGCGGCAACACCTTCACGACCGGCGCGACCGTCAAGGAGATCCATGTCGAACTTTGCTCGGCCTGCCACCCGTTCTACACGGGCAAGCAGAAGCTGATCGACTCCTCCCGCCGCGTCGAGAAGTTCCAGGAGCGCACCACGAAGAAGGCCGCCGTCGGCACGAAGGCCACCGGCAAGAAGGCCCGCACCGTCAAGCGCGTCGCCCAGAAGGCCGCCAAGGCCGCGAAGAAGTAGCTTCGCCCCAGCCCCGCGCGAGCGGGGCTTTCGGTTATCTTCGGGTATACTCTTCCCATGAACTTCGCGACCGAAATCCAGAAGAAGCGCGCGCGCTTCGCCGAGATCGAAAGCCTCCTGTCCACGCCGGAGGTGATTTCGGACGCCCGGAAATCGCGCGCGTTGGGCGAGGAGTACGGCGAGATCCGCGATCTGCTCGACATCGCCGCACGGTATGAGGCGCTCGAGAAGGCCGTCGCCGAAGCCGAGAAGACGCTGAAGGAGGAGGGCGACCCGGAGATGCGCGCGCTGGCCGAGTCGGAGACCGTCCGCCTCCAGGAGGCGTTCGCCGCGGCGCGCCTCGAGCTCGAGGACGCGCTCGTGGAGCCGGATCCGCTCGACAAGAAGAACACCATCGTCGAGATCCGCGCCGGCGTCGGCGGCGACGAGGCCTCGCTCTTCGCCGGCGAGCTCTTCCGCATGTATGTCCGCTACGCCGAGCGGAAGGGCTGGAAGGTCGCCGCCATCTCCGAGAGCCGCAACGACCTCGGCGGCTTCAAGGAAGCCATCTTCAGCCTGCAAGGCAAGAATGTCTACCGCGAGATGAAGTACGAGACCGGGGTGCACCGCGTCCAGCGCGTGCCGGAGACCGAGAAGGCCGGCCGCGTGCACACCTCGACCGTCACGGTCGCCGCCATGCCGGAAGCCGAGGAGATCGACATCAGGATCGATCCCAAGGACATCCGCGTCGACACCTTCCTGGCCGGCGGCCACGGCGGCCAGGGCGTGCAGACGACCTACTCGGCCGTCCGCGTCACGCACCTCCCGACCGGCATGATCGTCGCCTGCCAGGACGAGCGCAGCCAGATCCAGAACCGCGAGAAGGCCATGGCCGTGCTCCGCGCGCGCCTCTTCGCCGTCGAGGAGGAGAAGCGCCGCGCCGCGCAGATGGCCGCGCGTCTCGGCCAGATCGGCACCGGCGGCCGGTCCGAGAAGATCCGCACCTACAACTTCCCGCAGGACCGCGTCACCGACCACCGCATCAAGAAGTCCTGGCACGGCATCCCGCACATCCTGGCGGGAGGCCTCGACGACATCATGCGCGCGCTCCACGAGGCCGATCGCGCCGGCACCTTCGGGGCCGCGTCGGATGATGAAGAGTAAGGGATCCTTCGACTCGTTTCACTCGCTCAGGACGACTGTCGTCATATGATTTCATGAAGTGCGTCGTCTTCGCCGCGGGGCTCGGCACCCGCCTGCGCCCGCTGACCGACACGACGCCCAAGCCGCTGCTCGAGGTCGGCGGCAAGCCGATCCTGCGACACACGCTGGAGGCGCTGCCGGCATCGGTCGATGAGACCATCATCGTGACCGGCTATAAAGGAGAAGCGATCCGCGCCCATTTCGCGGACGCGCCTTCGGTGCGCTTCGTCGGACAATCCGAGCTCCTCGGCACCTACGACGCGCTGATGCGCGCGCACCCCTTCCTCGACGAGACGCCGTTCCTCGCCCTGAACGGCGACGATCTCTACGCGAAGGCCGACCTCGAGCGTCTCGCCGCCTCGGAACCCTTCGCCATGCTCGCGCACCGCGTGCCGAGCCCGAACCCCTACAGCCACCTCGAGACGGAGGCCGGTCTTCTCAAGAGGATCGTCTTCCAGAAGGACGCCGAGACGCTTCCTTCCAAGGAGGTCTATGTCGGCGCCTGCCTGCTCGACGCCAGGTTCTTCGGCCTCGAACCCGGGATGACGCCTGCCGGGGAGTTCGGCCTGCCGCACACGCTCGAAAAGCACCTGAACAAGATTCCTGTCCGCGTCCTGGAGTCCACCTTCTGGATGCCGATCGGCACGCCGGAGGAACTGGCGACGGCGCGCTCGCGCTTCGCCTCCTGACGCGCCCCCTTGACGAGCCGGAGGATCTCGTGTAGGGTCCTGCGTACGAACCTTCGTTTCGGTCCGGGACCGGCGGCGCCGAACCTGCGCGAGATGGATGCCAAACCCTCCCCCCCATCGGCATCCTCCGTGCGGAGTTCGCCCGCCGGCTCCTGGACCCCTTTATGGGCCGGAGCGTGAACCGCGACGCATGCGTTATGGGCGCATGCGGAACGGGACACGCTTCGGTCCGCCCTTTCCCCCAAGCTCCGCCCTCGCGGAGCTTCTTTTTTTCCCGTAGGCTGTCCGCATATGACCGTCCGCGAACTCGCCTCCTCGGCGACCGACCGCCTGAAGCGCGCCCGCGTCCCCGACCCCCGACGCGAGGCGGAGTCGCTCTTGGCGCACGCGCTCGGCAAGGACGCCGCCTGGATCGTCGGCCACGCCGATGACGCGGTACGCCCGCCGGCGGCCAAGGCCTACGCCGCGATGGTCGCCCGCCGCGCGCGGCATGAGCCTTTCGCGCATGTCGTCGGCGAACGCTGGTTCTACGGCAGGAAGTTCCGCGTGACGAAGGATGTCCTCATCCCCCGGCCCGAGACCGAGCTCCTGATCGAAGCCGTCCTCGCCGTCGCGCCGAAGGGCGCGGCGACCATCGTCGACATCGGCGCCGGCTCCGGCGCGATCGGCCTCACGCTGGCGGCGGAGCTCCCGCGGACGAAGGCGGTCCTCTACGATGTCTCAAAACGCGCGCTCGATGTCGTCGCGCGGAACGCCCGCGCCCTGAAGCTCGGCCGCCGCGCGCGCGGCGGCAGGCTGGACATCTTCCGCCGGAATCCGCCGGAGCCGGAAGGCGACGCCGTCGTCGCGGCCAACTTGCCGTACCTGCCGCCCGCGGCGTGGAAGAAAGCGGCGCCGGAGGTGCGTCTGCGCGAACCGAAACTCGCGCTCGTCTCCGGCTCGGACGGGCTCCGCCATTACCGCGCGCTCTTCAAGCGGCTCGCGCGCTGGAGGCGCCGGCCCGCCGTCCTGGCGATCGAAGCCGAACCCGGGCAGTTCCCCGAACTCCGTCGCATGGCGTCGGCGCTCATGCCGGACGCCGACATCGCGGTCCTGAAGGACCTCCACGGCGACGACCGCGTCCTCGTCGCCTCCGAACGAAAACGCCCCGTCGCATGACGGGGCGTTCGTCGTTCCGGGAATCTTATTCCTTGGCGGCGGCTTCCTCGGCGGCCTTCTTGGCTTCCTCGGCGGCCTTCACTTCGGCTTCGGTCTTCACGGCGGTCACATCGATCGGCGCGGCGTTCTCGAGCGCCTTGAGCTCGTCTTCGGTCATCGGAGCCTCGATCTTGGCGATCACCTCGTCGGCGTTCTCCAGGATCTCGATGCCCGGCGGGACCGCGAGGTCCTTCACCGCGATCATGTCGTCGAACGATTTGAGGACGCTGACATCGACATCGATGTGGCCCACGAGGTCGGTCGGGAGGCACTCCACGAGGACGCTGTCGAGCGTCTTCACGAGCGAGCCGCCCTGCTCCTTCACCGCCGGCGATTCGCCGACGAAGTTGAGCGCGATCTCCGTCTTCAGCTTCTCCTTCAGGTTGACCTGGTAGAAGTCGACATGGATGTAGCGGTTCGAGAGCGGGTCGACCTGCCAGTCCTTGACCAGGGCCTTCACCGTGCCGTCGCCCTCGATCTCGAGATCGAGCAGGGTCGATTCGCCCGCGGCCTTGAAGGCCTTGTGGAACGAGTTGTAATCGACCGCGACATTCTTGTTCTCCGTGCCGTGACCGTAGATCACGCCGGGGACCAGGCTCTGCGCCCGGAGCTTCTTGGCCTTCAGCGAAGCGTCGCGCTTCTTCAGGGCCAGTTTGATCGCTTCCATCGCCATAGGGCTACTCTGCGATTAATCGTTATGGGCGGATGATACAAACAAAGCCCGCCCCCGTCAAGGGGCGGGCTTCGCGGCCGGTCGGGCTTAGATGTATTCGAGCACCGCGTCGATGAAGTCCTTCTCGCCGTCGTCGGTCAGCAGCTGATGGACGCTGATGACATCGTCGGTGGTGACGGGGGCTTCGTGCCGGCTGAACTTGCGCACGTCGTCGTAGGTCAGGTCGGTGATGAGGCCGACCGAGGAGACGCCCGCGTTGGAGACGAGCACCAGCGCGAGGATGGAGTTCCAGCACTTCTTGCACCGGATGTGCAGGAGGTGGCCGTCCTCTTTCTCTCCCAAGACTCGGGCTTCCATCGGATTGTAGTTCGTTTCGCACATGGGGCAAAACGAGATCATCCGGAGGCCGTCCTGATAATAGCTCGGCGTCGATTGTGAAAGCGGAGCCATATGGGTCTTGTGACGAGCGTTTGTTTTACGATCACACTATACCATTTTTTGCAACCCTTGTCGAGGGGATAAGTGGGGATTCCGCCTTAACGGGAACGAAAAAGACGCCCGTGTCGAGCGTCAGCGCGACCAGACGGTCGCGGTCTCGATGTACGACGCGTTGTCGAACAGGTGCGCGGTCACCGCCTTGATGATGCGGGCCTCGTAGGCCTTCCGCGCGGCGGCGTCGGCCGGCGGAGCCGCCTTGATGAGATCCGTCAGGCAAGGCGGATCCTCGGGGAGCTTGCGCGTGCCGTCGTTCACCAGCACATAGAGCCGGCAGCCGTGCTCGTCCAAGCCGTCGCGCCAGCACGCGAAACCGTTCACGGCGCAGATCAGGCCGAACATGTTCGAGACCTTCCGCGTGCCGGCGGCGTGGACGGTGCGGGCCATCGGCCCGGTCAGCAGCGCATCCTGTCCCGGCGCATACGCCTTCGCGAGGTGCCCGGCGAACGCCTGCGTCGGCGCGACGGGGTCCCAGACGAAGCCTCGCGGCGGTTCCGCGAAACCGAGCACGAGCACCGGCGCGCCGGCGTGGAAGTAGGGCTGCTCGCCCGGCTTCACGAACCCGATCTCTTCCATCTTCTGACGAGCTCCGAGCATGGTCTTTCTCCGGAAAGGTCTGGCCGGAACCTAGCGCGTCATGCCGCGCATGTCAAGATGCGCTGAAAGAAAAAGACGCCCGCGATAGGGCGTCTCAAGCGTTCATCCGTGCGCGACGGGGCCGTAGTCGCTGATGCTCGCCACGAGATCCGAGATGCGGCGCTCGAGGTCTTCGAGGGTGCCGTTGTTGTCGATGACGATCTTGCACTTCTGCCGGACGAGGTCGAGCTGTTGCTCGCTCTCGGCCTGCTCCTGCGCGTCGAACGCCTCGCGCGACATCATCTGCTCGCCGGCCTTCTCCTTGCGGGCCTTGAGGCGCGCGTAGCGAAGGTCGGCGGAGACCTCGATCCAGACCATGATGAGGCCGTCGCCGTAGATGGACTCGAGCAGGTCGCTGTCGTCCAGGCGTCGCACGCCGTCGATGACGACATGGACGGACGGCGCGAGCTCGCACTTCGTCGCCATCACGCGGGCCAGGCAGTCCTGCCCGAACCAGCGCCGCAGGACCGTGGAAAGCTCCTGCAGGGTCGGCCGTCCGACCTCCTCGCGGGGGATGCCGCAGGCGACATGGACCTCGTAGAGCACATCGGAATAGGTGTGCTTCGGGGCGGAGAGGGGCGTAGAAGTCAGCTCCGCCGCCGTCCCCTTCCCGCAGCCGTTGCGGCCGGCGAAGGCGATGATGATCTTGTGCTTCGGCATCGAACACTCCTTTTGTCCAAGGAACCGCTCGCACGATACCGACGGAAAACGCGCCCGTCAACTTCCGACGCGCGCGAGTCCGCGGAGCACATGACCCGAACAGGTTTCTTGTTCACCCTCACGAACGGCGGATGGCGATGTTCTGCATGAGCGCGATGAGGGCGAAGTGCATCACGAGCGAGCTGCCGCCGTAGCTCACGAACGGCAGGGCGAGGCCCGTGACCGGCAGGATGCCGGAGGCGACCCCGATGTTCACGAACACCTCCGAGGCGAAGAGCACCGCCGTGCCGATGACGAGGAACAGCGTGAAGTCGTCGCGGCAGGAACGCGCCAGGACATAGAGCCTCTGGAAGAGCATCGCGAAGAGTCCGAGCAGGATGGCGACGCCGACGAAGCCGAGCTCCTCGGCGATGACCGAGAAGATGAAGTCCGTCCTCGCTTCGGGGAGGAAGCGGAGCTGGGACTGCGAGCCGGAGGCGATTCCCCTGCCCGTCAGCTGTCCCGCGCCGATGGCGATGACCGACTGCGTGACATTGTAGCCCTGCCCGAACGGATCGCTGGTCGGATCCATGAAGGTCATGATGCGTTCCTTCTGGTAGGGGCGCAGCAGGAACGACCAGGCGCCGACGAGGAAGACCGCGGCGACGACGAGCATGGTGAGCAGATGCCGCGCGCGGATGCCGGAGATGAGCACCGTCCCGAACCAGATGGACGCCAGGATGACGGAGCCGCCGAGGTCCGGCTGGAGCACGACGAGGAGCAGCATCACCGCCACCGTGACCGCGCTCTGGATGACGACGCGGATGTCCTTGGTGTAGCGGCCGTGCGTCGCCAGGAACTTGGCCATCAGGACGATCAGCACGACCTTGGCCACCTCGACCGGCTGGAAACCGACGGGTCCGAGGTAGAGCCAGCCCTTGGTGCCGCGGATGGTCTGGCCGAAGAGGAGCGTCGCGGCCAAGAGCAGCGTCATCCCGACATAGAGCGGCACCGTGATGAACGAGAGCCATCGGTAGTGGAAGCTCACGGCGCCGATGAAGACGACGAGGAGTCCGAGCGCGAAGAAGAAGAGCTGCCGCCGGAAGCTGGCGAAGTCGGTCTCGACGCCGAGGCCGATCGAGTACAGCGCCAGGAGTCCGAGCGCCGTCAGCAGGACCGCCGCGCCGAGCAGCAGCCAGTCGAATTTGCGGTAGGCCGCGAGCGTGCGTTGCAGCATGCGTGAAAGTTCCCTACGATACTAGTCGAACGAACCCCTAAAGACAACCATGCGCACCACCGTCATCATCGCCCTGCTCGCCCTGCTCCTCGGCGCGGGCTCGGCCTCCTGGATCATCGCCCGCGGCAAGGGCGGCGACACGGCCATCGACGCCAGCCGCGACGCCGTCGTGAAGGAGATGCGGAGCCTCGGCCGCCTCGAGACCTCGTCCTTCAGCATCGAGAAGATCATCGAGGCCAAGACGGACGAAGGCGGCCCCTGGCGCGACATCCTCTTCGGCGACAAGCTGCTGCTGGTCGCGCACGGCGAGGTCGTGGCCGGGTACGACTTGAGCGGCCTTTCGGACGCGGACATCGAGAAGGCCGGCGACGGTCTCCGCGTCACGCTCCCCGCGCCGGAGATCTTCTCGGTCCGCATCGACAACGGGAAGACCCGCGTCTACGACCGTGACCAGGGGCTGCTCGCCCGCGGCGACAAGGACCTCGAGACCGAGGCGCGCGTCGCGGCGGAGCGCTCCATCCGCGAAGCCGCCTGCGCCGCCGGCATCCTGGGCGAGGCGAAGACGAACGCCGCCAAGCAGATCGCCGCGCTCCTCGGCGCGCTCGGCTTCCCCGGCAGCGTCGTCGTGAGCCCGGACGGATCCTGCTGAAAAGAAAACGGCCCCGCGTCAGTGCGGGGCCTTCTTTTTGAATTCCGGCTTGCGGAGCATCGCCATGGAACGGCGCGCGCTCATCTCGACCCACGCGGACTCGAGCAGTCCGGCGTCCGCCATGGCGCGCATGAGGCGCAGGTAGATCGTCCATCGCACCTCGGTTTCGAGATACAGGTGGAAGTGGCCCGCCGTCCCGGACGGCACCAGCCGCGCGGGACATGTCAGATGGAAGACGGCCTCCGGCAGATGGTCGGCGGCCGCGACGCGATAGCCGGCGATGCCGGAGCATCGCGCGTCGGACGCCGGCGCGTCATCGTGCGGCGCGGCGGCGAGACGCGCCTCGACGAGGAGCGTGCGGACGGCGCGGTGGGCCGCGACGGAGACGGGCTTCTTGAGGACGAGGACATGGGTCGTCGTCCCGTACGCGAGCGTCGCCGGATAGTCGAGGTCGAAGAGCGGCGCGTGCCACTCGCCGTGCGGGCGGCGCTCCTCGTCCTCGGACGCCTCCCAGTCGCCGTGGCAGAGCGAGGCGACGAGCGGCCCTGCGGGATCGAGCTTCAGGCCCGTGCCGCGCCCTTCGATCTGGTAGCGCGACAGCGGATCCATGTCGTCGAGGCGGTTCCTGCACTTCGTGCAGGCGTCGCGGCCGGCACGGATGTCGTCGGCCATCGGGCACGCGTAGACGCGCCGCGGACAGAAGCCCAGCAGCAGGGACCACGAGGTCCGCCCGTGCGGACGGCGGTTCGGCGCGCGGACCGAACGCCAGGTCAACGCGGCGACGCCGGCGATGGCCGAAAGGATGGCGAGCGGGAAGATGGGATCCACGATTCCTCCGAACGGAAAAGACCGTACGCGGACCGTACGGCCTTTTTCCTCCCCGCGTCAACCTCCGGCGCGGATGTAGATGCCGGGGTCGTAGATGTTGATGTCCGGGACGATCTCGACGCGCGAGACCTGCGGCAGGACCTGATACCAGTAGAGCTCCATCGGGCGCCGCTCCCCCGCCGCCAGCCGGTCGACGCGCAGCTTGCCCACGCCGACCACGGCGTCGCCGCGGTAGAGCAGCGCCAGGAGATCGACATCGTAGTAGCCGAAGGCGGTGCGGTTGGCGAGGGTGAACTCCGCGCGCGAGGACGGCGTCGTGGCGAGCGGATCCGACGGGACGAAGACCGGGTTCTCGGCGCGGATGTCGAGGCGCGTGTCGTAGAGGTCCTGCAGGGTCGAGGCGCCGAAAGTTCCGGCGCGGTGCCAGCGGCGGCTCTCGATCTTGAGCTCCACCGAGGCGCCGCCGTCCGCCGGCGCGCCGAGGTGCGCGAGGTACTTCGCCTGCCCCGGGAGGACGAAGGTCGTGAGCGCGGGCTGCTGGACGCCGCCGACATGGAAGCTGTACTCGACCTCCGCCCAGAAGCGGTCGTTCGGGTTCTCGATCGGCGCCAGGATGTCGACCTTGCCGGTGCCGCCGGGCAGGACGAACGGCGCGCCGACCTGGATCTCGCGCAGGCCCACGCCCGCGAAGCGGCCGTAGGCGGCGGAGGTCATCTGGCGGATGGCCTGCTCTTCCTTCAATCCGCCGATCGCCAGCCAGTCGGCGAAACCCCACAGGCCGACGCCGATCAGCACGGCATCGAACGCGATGAAAACGCCGATCGCGGCCCTGCGGACCTGATCGCGATGCTCCACCCACCATGCGCTCCAGCGGAGTTCCGATTCCGTGACGCCGCCCACGGATTCGAAGCCGCCCAACTGCTTGTCAGCCATACCTTATAAAGTATACCATAAGCTCGTTCTAACCCCTCCCCCCGCTATGGCCAAAGTTGAGCGCAAAGCGCGAAATCCTGAGCGAAGCGAAGCGAAGTCGAAGGAACCCTCCGCGTACGGTTCCCAGCAGATCCAGGTGCTCGAAGGCCTCGATCCGGTGCGCAAGCGCCCGGGCATGTACATCGGTTCCACCGGTCCCGAAGGCCT
>DYFX01000008.1:0-1368 GCA_020724945.1 Candidatus Paceibacter sp. | reverse complement strand
AGTCGTCGACAACTCGATCGACGAAGCCATGGCGGGGCACGCCAAGGAGATCACCGTGCGCCTCCAGCCCGGCGGACTCTGCTCCGTCGAGGACGACGGCCGCGGCATCCCGGTCGACACGCACAAGGAGTTCAAGGTCTCCGCGCTGGAACTCGTGCTCACCAAGCTCCACGCCGGCGGCAAGTTCGGCGGCGGCGGATATAAGGTCTCGGGCGGATTGCACGGCGTCGGCGTCTCGGTCGTCAACGCGCTTTCGACCTACCTCAAGGCCGAGGTCAAGCGCGACGGCCAGCTCTGGCAGCAGGAGTATAAGGTGGGCAAGCCGCAGTCGAAGGTGAAGGCGGTCGGCAAGGCCAAGGGCACCGGCACCACCATCACCTTCAAGGCCGACGACTCCATCTTCACCACCACGGAGTACAACCCGAAGGTCATCCTCGACCGCATGCGCCAGCAGGCGTACCTCACGAAGGGCATCAAGATGACCTTCATCGACGAGCGCGATCCGAAGGATGTCTTCACCTACTGCTTCTACTTCGAAGGCGGCGTGCAGTCGTATGTGCGGCACCTCAACCGCACCAAGACGCCGAAGCACGACGCCATCTTCTATCTCCACAAGCCGGTCGACGGCATCGAGATGGAGATCGGCCTCCAGTATGTCGACGACTATAAGGAGACGCTCTTCGCCTTCGCCAACAACATCTTCAACCCCGAAGGCGGCACCCATGTCGCCGGCTTCCGCACTTCCCTCACCCGCATCCTGAACGCCTACGCCCGCAAGCAGGGCTACCTGAAGGAGAAGGATGACAACCTGACGGGCGAAGACACGCGCGAAGGCCTCACCGCCGTCATCTCGGTGAAGGTCACCGACCCGCAGTTCGAGGGCCAGACCAAGGCCAAGCTCGGCAACCCCGAGGTCCAGCCCGCCGTCGCCACCGCCTTCGCCGAAGCGCTCGAGATCTATCTTGAGGAACATCCGGCCGACGCGCGCGCCATCCTCGAGAAGTGCCTGCTCGCCGCCCGCGCCCGCATGGCCGCCCGCGCCGCCCGCGACACCGTGCTGCGCAAGGGCGCGCTCGAAGGCCTCACGCTTCCCGGCAAGCTCGCGGACTGCTCCACCAAGGACGCCGCGCGCTCGGAGCTCTACATCGTCGAGGGCGACTCCGCCGGCGGCTCCGCCAAGCAGGGCCGCAACCGCGAGTTCCAGGCCATCCTTCCGCTCCGCGGCAAGATCCTGAATGTCGAGCGCGCGCGCCTCGACAAGATGCTCGCCAACGACGCCGTGAAGTCGCTCATCATCGCCATCGGCACCAACATCGGCGAGGCCTTCAAGATCGAGGACCTGCGCTACAACCGCATCATCCTGATGAC
>DYFX01000007.1:24909-26899 GCA_020724945.1 Candidatus Paceibacter sp. | reverse complement strand
CCCGCTCGCTGGCGCCGGGAAGAGGTAGGTGGCTGTTTGACGGACGCTGCGCGAGCGGGCGCCTGCCCGCCGCCTCAATGGGGGAGGAAAGGAAGAAGATGGTGTCCCTTTAGTGTCAGACACGGATGCCCTCACGAGCGTCGTCTGCGGCGTCCGCGTCGAGGACATCAAGGAAAAGACCATGCGCGAGATCCGCATTCTCGACAAGATGATCGATGAGTTGGCGGAGGGGAGGGAGATGGGGAAGATTTTGAGGGTGTAGAGGGGTTGGTCGGGCAAGGCAGATTCGTGGAGGCCAGTTGGACAGCGTAAAACGGTGCTAAAATGCGTGTTTGAGCAATGGCCCCCATCATTAGGGGACCAACCATTTTATGCAAGTACACTCGTAATTGACGGCTTGATTATATGCTAAGAGTGTGATATGATTATGGGCGATTAGTACCACATGCAAAAGAAGCGTTTTTTGAGTAAAAAAAGTCTTCTCAGAGCCGTTTCTCGATCTTCTAAAATTGAAGGTTTGAGTTTGGCTAAAGCAGTTAAGAATATACCTGTTATTCGAAAACTGAAGCTTCATGGACGGGCGTTCTCGGTATAACGTTGGAGGCGAAGAGGCTGAAAACGAGGACGGCATTCTACCAAACAAGTTAGGAATCAAAACGCAGGAAGGATTAGATGATGCCGAGACGGTACTTCTTAAAGACGCATACAGTCATTTTTCGGAAAAAATAGAACAAAGAAAGATCAGCTTTGATCTTTCTTTGTTGTTTGAGATGCACAGATATTTTCTCGAAACACTTTATCCCTGGGCGGGCAAGCTCCGCTCGTCAAATATTTCAAAAGATGGTGTGCTTTTCGCCGCGGCCATGTTTCTGGAATCAGCGGTCGGAAATTTTGGAAAAATCCTTCTAGATAACATACCGACTGAAGATGATTCAAAAAAAATTGCAGCACAGAAAATTGCTCTAATACACAACGAGTTCAATGCAATCCATCCGTTTCGAGAGGGTAACGGGAGAACCATCCGCCTTTTTTTGGACATGTTAGCGGTCAGTATCGGCTACACCCCTATCGATTGGGATACAGAAGCTTATATGCCAGCTTGCCAAAAGGGTCTGCTCGGCGATCACTCTAAAATGGCCCACCTGATTTATCGTGGGCTTGTGGAAAAAAAATAGTGAAGCTGACGGACTAGGACAGTGCCGTGGC
Source organism: Candidatus Paceibacter sp. (assembly GCA_020724945.1). GTDB lineage: Bacteria > Patescibacteriota > Patescibacteriia > SG8-24 > DYFX01 > DYFX01. Next base: position 25,693 of record DYFX01000007.1, on the reverse strand, counting down.
TTTTGCGTAGTATTCCTTAAAGAGCTCAAGAACAGCGTCGAAATTGTCGGACAAAATCATCTCTGATTTCTGCCCAGACGAAATCGCATTCACGTTCGGTACGTTTCTGAGGTAGTTATTGCCACCGATAATCCAACGATCGTGACTGTCTTTAATTTGTGTGCTAGCTATTATGGCCCAACTGACGCTGATTCCTTTTGATTCCATTTCACGCTTAAAGTCTCTATAGCTTTTCCTCGCAGCGCCGTTGAGGTTAGCGTCACCAAGATCTAAGGACAAGATTTTGATTTCTTTAATTTTTGAAGCATCGGCAATTGCCCACAGCCACTCCAATGCTTCTTTTTGGAAATGTTTGTCGAGCCAGTAGATAAATCCATCGCATTCATCAAGGATGCGTTTTATCCAAACAATATTTGAAAACGGTCTTTTCGGATCAATAAATATACTTTTGGGTACGCTGGGCGTATCAGGTGAGATAAGCACGCGCAAGCGCTTTGTCCCCCTGTTGTAATTGAGTATTCCTACAAGATTAAGTAAATCGAGAAAGTGGGTCATCGGCGCCAAGGTTGCGTAATCCCAATAACCCGCTGCTTTCAGAACGGTTAATGCTTGCCCCGTATCAACATCTGCAACTCCCCACAGATATTGTTGGATTGCGATCGTGGGCGGGAATTGGAGGAGGAGGACGCGGAGGGCCTCGATACCCCTTTCATCACGCCGAATAAACTCCGATTCAAAAATCTCTCTACCGGCGCTAGTGAGCTCTCCCGTACCCGCGTCCAGG
>DYFX01000007.1:2050-24899 GCA_020724945.1 Candidatus Paceibacter sp. | reverse complement strand
AAATTCAAAATCATCTCCAATATCGAACCTACCAATAAACCCGTTTTCTCCTGCGTACTTAATTGACGGCAGGAGCTTTTTCCAGCTGTTGTTTGGTAGTGTCATGTTCGTTCGTGCTGTCATGGGTGGCCAAAGATTTACTTACTGCCTCTTCCAGCGCCAAAATCTGAGGCCCAAATTTGCCAACTGCGAAAGAGTAACTGAGCCCTTCCGGGTAGGAGATAACGACACCACTCGGCAGCCTAACGCTTTGGATGGTGCGATTCACCTGCTTTTCGTGGTGGGCATCGCGATTCACTTGCTTATTTGTAACACCCTCTTCATGAGGACTATCACCACCATCAGGTTTCTCAGTCTCGAGCAGTCCTTCAGTGGTGATTACGCCATTCTTAAGAATGCCGGCATATTCAACTGAATCAAAGAAGGTTTGTGCCACGTTATCCGCAACCTTCCTGTTGATTCCGTGTGTGGATACCAAAATATTATTCAGCAATTTCGGCACGGCCTGACCTGCATAGGCCGTAATCAGCGTGGCAAAAAGCTTCGGCTTCTTTGCCGCCTCAACAACAGCTGAGACCCGATCCTCATCTGTGGTGTTATAAGTAATCCTGTTTGAAAGCAAGCTGTTCTTATAGGCGTTTCCTTCTCTCACCAGAAGGCCATAGTGAACCAGTGCAGCCACTTTCACGGTTGAGGCTCCAGAGAGCGATGCAAACCCCATTCCCTTAGCAGCGGATTCACGATCCATGGGTGACTTTCCGTACGCCTCAAGAAGCTTCTTGCTGTATTCAACAGCCTCTTTTAGAGAGCAGGCTGGGTAGGCAGTACTCCGTTCACGCTTCGCCTTATCCTTCATTTCAACATTATCCGCGCGATCAGACATATCTAGTTGATCATTTCTAATGATAAAACGCTACAAGAGCGTCCTCGTCTTGTCAAAAACAAACTTTGATTTTTTTTACCCCTAATTTTAAAAGAAGAAATAGGTGCTGTGGATAAGTTCAACTAGGTTAAGAAAAAAAATAACCCAAGATTGCTTAACAAGAAAAACAAACTCTCTAATTTTGCTAATCGCCCTTCTTCGGGTAATATCTGGTACGCTAACGGATGGATACCCCCGAAATGGCCGCCAAATTCACCCATCTCCACTGCCATAGCCATTATTCCCTCCTGGAAGCCCTGCCCCAGGTCGGGCCTTTGGTGAAGTTCGCGAAGAAGCAGGGGGCGACGAGCCTGGCGCTCACGGACAACGGGAACATGTTCGGGGCGATCGAGTTCATCCAGCAGTGCCGCAAGAACGAGATCAAGCCCATCCTCGGCTACGACGCCTACGTCGCGGTCGAGACGATCGACCTGAAGCGCCACCGCATCGACGACAAGAACGGCCGCCTCGTCCTCCTGGCCGAGGACGTCGAAGGCTACAAGAACCTGATGAAGCTCGCGTCGGTCGCGTACCTCGACGGCTTCTACTACCGCCCGCGCATCGACCGCAATCTCCTGCGCCAGCACGGCAAAGGCCTCATCGCCATGGCCGGACCGCGCAGCGATATCGGCAAGGCTCTAAAGGAAGGGGACGAGGAGAAGGCCGAAGCGCTCGCCAAGGAATATCTCGGCATCTTCGGCAAGGACAACTTCTTCTTCGAGCTCCTGTACCAGCCCGACGAGCCGACGCAGTCCGAGACGAACGAGAAGTTCCTCGCGCTCGGCCGCAAGCTCGGCATCGGCCCCGTCGCCTCCCGCAACGTCTACTACCTTCGCCCCGAGGAAGCCGAAGCGCGCTCCCTCCTGTTGTGCATCAAGGACAACCGCACGCTCGAGGAGCGCGAGCGCTCCGTCGCCGTCGAGGCGGACCTTTCGATGACGCCGCCCGAAGAGATCGAGGAAGCCTTCAAGGACCTCCCCGAAGCGCTCGAGAACAACGCCAAGATCGCGGAGCGCTGCGATGTGAAGCTCGAGCTCGGCAAGTGGAACTTCCCGGTCTACGAGATCCCCGACGGTCTCACCGCCAACGAGTACCTCAAGAAGATTTCTTTCGAAGGCCTGCGGAACATCCTGAAGCGCGAGCTGAACCAAGTCGAGATCGACCGCCTGAACTACGAGCTCGACATCGTCGAGAAGAAAGGCTACGCCACCTACTTCCTCGTCGTCGCCGACTACGCCTCCTGGGCGCGGCGAGAGGGGATCGTCTCGACGACGCGAGGCTCGGCCGCCGGATCGCTGATGGCCTTCTCGATCGGCATCGTCACCGTGAACCCGCTCGACTTCAACCTGCCGTTCGAGCGCTTCCTGAACCCGCTCCGCCCCTCCGCCCCCGATATCGATATGGACTTCGCCGACCACCGCCGCGGCGAGGTGCTCGAATATGTGAAGAAGAAATACGGCTACGACCGCGTGGCGCAGATCTGCACCTTCGGGACGATGGCCGCGCGCGCTTCGGTGCGCGATGTCGGCCGCGCGCTCGGCTACCCGGTGGCCTTCTGCGACCAGCTCGCCAAGTCCATCCCGTTCGGCTCGCAAGGCTTCGCGATGACCATCGACCGCGCGCTCGCCGAGACGCCGGAGCTCAAGCACCGCTACGACACCGAACCGGAAGTCCGCCGCCAGATCGACCTCGCCAAGCAGATCGAGGGCAACGCGCGGCACTGTTCGGTGCACGCCGCCGGCGTCGTCATCTCCGACAAGCCGCTCGTGGAATACACCCCGCTCCAGCGCGAAGCGGGCGGCGAGGCCATCATCACGCAGTACGAGATGAACTCGGTGGAGTCCGCCGGCGTCCTCAAGATGGACTTCCTCGGCATCCGCAACCTCTCCATCCTGGAATACGCCATCGACCTCGTGAAAAGGACGAAGGGCGTCGCCATCGACCTGGTGCACATGGACTGGCACGACAAGAAGACCTACGAGATGCTCGCCGCCGGCAAGACGATGGGGCTCTTCCAGCTCAACGGCGACGGCATGACGAAGTACCTGATGCAGCTGCGCCCCACCTGCCTGGAAGACATCATGGCCATGGTCGCGCTCTACCGCCCGGGCCCGATCGAAATCATCCCGGACTTCATCAAGCGCAAGCAGGACCCGAGGCTCATCACCTACCTCGACCCGCGGATGAAGGAATATCTGGGGATGTCGTACGGCATGCTCGTCTACCAGGACGATGTCTTGCTGACCGCCATCAACCTCGCGGGCTACGACTGGCTCGAGGCCGACAAGTTCCGCAAGGCCATGGGCAAGAAGATCCCGGAGGAGATGGCCAAGCAGGAGATCAAGTTCAAGGAAGGCTGCGTCGCGCACGGGCTCACCCAGGCCAAGACGCTCGAGCTCTGGGAACTCATCAAGCCGTTCGCCGCCTACGGCTTCAACAAGGCGCACGCCGCCTCGTACGCCGTCGTCGCGTACCAGACGGCCTACATGAAGGCCAACTTCCCGGCGGAGTACATGACGGCGCTCATGACCGCCGAATCCGGCGACCTCGACACCATCGCGCTGGCGGTGCGCGAGTGCAAGGCGATGGGCATCGAGGTGCTCGCCCCGGATGTCAACGGTTCCGAGGCCGGCTTCACCTACATCGACGACGCCACCATCCGCTTCGGGCTCGGCGCCATCAAGAACCTGGGCGAGGACACCGTGAAGGCCATCATCGCCGAGCGCCACGAGCGCGGCCCGTTCAAGGACCTCGCCGATTTCGCGGGCCGCATCCCCGGCAAGGCCTTCAACAAGAAGTCGCTCGAAGCGCTCGCCAAGTCCGGCGCGCTCGACGCGCTGGGGGAGCGCGGGCAGATCCTCGAGAACCTCGACATCCTCACCACCTACAACAAGAACCTCCTCAAGGAGCGCGACAACGGCCAGTCGAACCTCTTCGCCTTCGTCGTGCCGGCCGGCACCGAACTCGTCCAGTCGCTCGGCCTCCGCGCCGCGCCGGCCGCTTCGCAGGAGGACAAGCTGCTCTGGGAGAAGGAACTGCTCGGGCTGTATGTCACCGCGCATCCGTTCGAGGCGGCCGGCTTGGAGTTCGGCGATCTCCTGACGCCGATCGCGAAAGCGCTCGAAGCGGCGGACCGCACGCCCGTCCGCGTCGGCGGCACCGTCACGGCCGTGAAGCAGATCATCACCAAGAAGTCCGGCGAGCCGATGCTCTTCGCCACCATCACCGACACCAGCGGCCAGGCCGAGTGCCTCGTCTTCCCGAGCGTCTTCAAGGAGAACGGCGCCGTCTGGGTCGAAGGCGCGAACCTCGTCGTGACCGGCAAGCTCTCGCGCAAGGACGATGAGCCGAAGTTCCTGGCCGACCGCGGCTGGCAGATCACGCCGCAGACGCTTCCCGTCTACAAGGCGCACTTCAAGGGCGAGCAGGTGAGTTCCGAGATGATGCTCCAGATGCACCGTCCGCCCGCCCCGACGGGGAAGGGGGAGGTGCGCATCACGCTCCCGTCCAAGCTGCCGCCCTCGGCCGTCGCCGGCCTCAAGGCCGTCCTCGCCAAGTACCCCGGCGGCACCCGCGTCGCCCTCGATGTCCGCGCCGAAAACGGCTACCAGCGCGTCGAGACCTCCTATCAGATCGACCCTTCGCCCGCGGCGATGTCCGCCATCGAGAAGCAGGTCGGCATGGGGAATGTGCGCGTCCATCAACCGGCCGCCCCTTGACATTTCCGCCGTTTTCGTCTAAGGTCTCCCGTCCGGTATCGGGGTGGAGGGCCCCCGGTCCGGGGGCTCTTTTCTCACTTTTCTGGAGGCATCGTCATGCAAGGTCGTCCGGCCATCAGCCAAGAAACGCTCCGGGCGCTGTTCAGCAGCGTCACGGATCCGCGCCGACTCGGGGGCCATTCCCGCGCCTTCCGCATCGTCGCCCGCTTCACCGGGCGCGACATCAAGTCGTACGAGGACCTGCAGGACCTCTTCTCTTCCATGCTGGAAGAAGAGGCCTCCGCCCTCTTGGCAGATCTCCAGGCCCGCATGCCGAACCTCACGATCAACACGGTCTTCGCGACCGTGCTCCGGATGCCGAAAGCCGCCTAAACAGCGGCTTTTTTGATTTTTCCGCCCGTGGTATAACGGGGTGGAATTAACGCACGCTATGGAAGACAATCGGGAACGGACGAGGTTGGAGGAACTGCAGCGCTACAGCCACGCGGGATTGCTCGAGAAGGCGCATCTCGAGAACGAGCTCTTCGACGCGGAGAAGGGCATCGAAGGGAATCCGGACGACGAGAACGCCGCGCTGCGGCTCGAAGTCGCCCGCAAGAAACTCGAATTGTTCTCCGCCGAGCACGACAACGCCGGCGCCTTCAAGTTCAAGAAATTCGGACGCCGCATCCAGGAGCTCTTCGAGGCGGGGCCGGACGGCAAGCCCGCGGTCGAGGCGGGCGAGGACGGCGAGCTGCTGCTGGCGGAATCGATGGCCGACCGGCGCTTCATGCTGGTCAACATGGGCGAGCTCGACCGCTTCAACAAGGAAGGCGGAGGCCATGCCGGCGGCGACGCCGCGCTGGGCGAGACGGCCGCAGCCGTCGAGAAGGCCGTCACCGAAGCCCTGAAAGGCGAGAAGGGCGAGCTGACCTCCGACTACCAGATCTACCGCTACGACGGGAACACCTTCATGGTCGACATCGCCTCGATGCCGCTCCAGGAGTTCAGCGCGCTCGTGAGGAAGATGCAGGAAGCCGAGCCGCGCGTCGAAGGCGTGAAGGACCCCGCGCCGCTCACGGTCCGCGGCCTCGATCTCAAGAATGTCATCGATCTCGTCAATCATGTGCAGGCCGAGCTTCCTCCGGAAGGCAAGCTCGAGCCGGGCGAGGACGCCGCGCGCGAGATCGTCGAAGTGATGCGCCGCGCGGGAGACTGGGACCTCGAGGTCAACAAGCTCTTCACGCGCGCCGAACGCGTGAAGGCGAAGATCGAATCCGGTGACCCTGACGCCCGCTCCTTCTTCGACAACTATGTCAAGAAGTCGTTCCAGGACACCGAGTTCGGCACCTTCGAAGGCTTCTCCAAGGCCGTCGAGGAGGGCCGGTATCTCGGCGCCGCCGAGGAGATCGCCGTCGGCGCGGTCGAGAAGCGCTTCGCGGGCGGCCGCAAGGTGGACGACGCCATCCAGGAGATCATCGACGCGCGCGTCCGCGCCCGCAACATCCCTCCGGAAATCCCGCCGCTCGAGAAGGCCGAGGCCGCCGGGACCGCAGGCGCCATGACGGACGGCGAGCGCATCCTCGAGGCGAAGCGCGAGGCGATGGAAGACGCGGAAGCGCGCGCCGCGGGCGCCGCCGGACCGGAAGGGGAGGGCTTGGCGCTGAAGGCGCAGGCGGCGAAGCTCGAATACCGCATCGAAGCCGCGCGCCGCGACATGGGTACGGGACTCCTCGAGCGCGGCGTCCATTACGAGGATCTCGAGAAGGCCATCGGCGAAGGCAAGGATGTCGCCGCCGTCTTCGTCGACATGGGCTTCCTGAAGTATTTCGACAACATGGGCGGATCGGATGTCGGCGACGCGGCCCTCAAGACGGCGGCCTCGCTCATGGAGCAGGCCGTGAAGGCCGCCGGCGTGAAGGGCTCGGTCTACCGCTACGGCGGCGACGAGTTCACCATCCAGGTCGAGGGCGGCGCGGCCGCGGCCGAACAGGTCATCCGCGCGCTGGAGACGCTTCGCGCGTCGTCCGAACCCATCCCGGCCGGGGCGAAGTCGCGCGAGGAATACGCGCCGACGCGCCTGGCGTTCAACTACGGCCTCGCCGACCGCGTGATGCTCGACGAGCTCTACGGCCTGGCCGCGCGGGAAGGGAAGTATACGCCGGACGAGATGGAAGACCCCGGCCGCGTCGTGAACGCCAAGGCCGAACTGCTGACCAAGGCCGCCGATGTCGGCATCGAATACAACAAGGCCTATTCGCGCTTCATGCTCCTGATCGGCGAGCTCCGCGCGCCCGAATACGCCTCCGATCCCGCGCGGCGCAAGCAGGTGGACGCGATGGTGACCTTCTCCAACAAGGCGCTCTTCTCGGAACTCGGCGGCAAGGACAAGCTCGAGGCGCTCGCCGCCTCCGGGCTGGAAGGGGAGGCGCTCGAAGAGGAGATCCTCGACTATGTCGTGGACAAGGTGGCGGAAGCGCGCGCCCGCGAACAGGGCAAGAAGGATGTCCTCGACCTCCTGCTCGCCGCCCAGGTGAAGGTCGCGTTCCTCACCGACCGCCTCAAGGACATGGAAGGCGTCGTCGACGCCCAGGAGCAGAAGATCGTGAAACTGCAGGGTTCGCTCAAGAAGGCCGAGGACGAGAAGCGCCAGATCATCGAACAGCGCGGGAATGTCGATCGGGCCGCCTGATGGCCCCGTTCCCCGGCGATGTGCTATACTTGAATCGATATGTCGCCAAGGAGGAAAAAGGCGGCGGACGAAGGGACGCCCGACGAGGGCGCCCTTGAAGCCGCGCCGAAAAAGAAGCGCGTGACGAAGAAGAAGCCCGCGGCCAAGAAGCCGGCGGCGCCTCCTCCGTCGTACCCCGGACTTCCGCCCGAACAGAAGCTTTCGCCGATGATCGATGTCGTGCCGAAGCCTGCCCCGAGCCCGGCCGTCACCCCGCCGCCCAAGCCGACGGGGACGAGCATCCCGATCCAGCCGGCGACGCAGAAGATCTCCATCGAACCGGATGTCCGTCTCGGCGAGGAGAACGCGAACGACGACTGGCCGCCGATGCTCCACAAGGACGACGCGGACCTTTCCGTCCCGCCCAAGGTCCTCCTGCAGAGCAAGCGCATGCCCAAGATGGAAGTCGAGGATATCCTCGAGGAGCCCGAGGAGGAGCATGAGGCCGACCGCGAGGACCTGCGCCCCGTCGTGAAGCACGGCTGGTACCGCAAGATCGTCATCGGGTTCGTCGCCCTGGCGCTCGTCGTCGGCGCGTTCGTCATGTACATCGCCTACGCCCGCGCGACCGTCACCGTCCACCCGCGCCGCGCCGCGGTCACGACCGAGCGCGTGCTGAATGTCGCTCCCGAACCGCAAGGGGCCGAAGCGCTCGCCGGCGAGGTCGTCGAGGTCACGGTGGCGGGGGAGAAGAGCGGCGAGCCGTCCGAAGCGACCATCACCGACGGCATCGCGACCGGCTTCGCCACGCTCATCAACGAATCCGATTCCGACCAGACGCTCGTGGCCACCACGCGCCTGCTCACGCCCGAAGGCGTCCTGTTCCGCCTCAAGTCGCGCGTCAATGTCCCGGCCGGCGGCCGCCTCAAGACGGAGGTCTACGCCGACCAACCCGGCGCCGAAGGCGACATCGGACCGTCGCGCTTCACCATCCCCGGTCTCAACGCCGCCCTCCAGAGGGTCATCTATGCCGAGAGCGACGCGCCGATGAGCGGCGGCCGCGTCTCGACGGGCGTCATCGCCCAGTCCGATGTCGAGCGGGTCGAGAAGGCGCTGCGCGCCGACCTCGAGGCCCAGGCGAAGGAGGAGCTCGAGAAGAAGCTCTCGTCCGATTGGACGGGCCGCGTCTACGAGATCGAGGACATGAGCCGCTTCCAGTCCGCCGCGCCCGGCGAGACGGCCGACGGCGTCACCATCCGCCTGACCATCCGCGCCCGCCTGGCGGGATTCGACGCCGAGAAGGCGCTCGCCATCGCCGGCGAGGACCTGCGCCGCGGCCTGACCTCCGACCGCGAGCTGGTCGGCGTCCGCGCCGACGACGCGGACTTCGAGATCGAGGAGGTCGACCCGAAGACCGGAGCCGCCTCGCTGCGGGTGACGGTCACCGGCGAATCGCGCGTCTCGCTCGAGAGCCCGCTCTTCGACGCCACCAAGCTCCGCGGCCTCGACCTCGACGCCGTCCGCGCGTACTTCGAAGGCATCGAGGGCGTCGAGAAGGTGGACGTGAAGTTCCGGCCCTTCTGGATCAAGCGCATGCCGGACCTGGCCGACCACATCGAATTCAAGATCGAGAAATAGCCGGAAGTCCCGCGAAAGCGGGGCTTTTCGGTTTTCGGCCCCTTATGCTAAGGTAAACCGGTAATCGTATCCTGAAACGCCTGCTATGGCAGCGAAAAAGCCCGCCGACTACGACGAATTGGACCGGATGCGCCACTCGGCCGCGCACCTCCTGGCCGCCGCGATCATGAGGATGTTCCCGGACGCCAAGCTCGGCGTCGGTCCCGTCATCGAGAACGGCTTCTACTACGACATGCAGCTCCCGCGGCCGCTCACCACGGACGATTTCAAGGCGCTCGAGAAGACCATCGCGGCCCTGAAGGCCGAGAATCTCGACTTCCGCCGCGAAGAGATGCCGCTCGACGACGCCATCGCGTTCTTCAAGGAGCGCGGGCAGGACTTCAAGGTCGATCTCCTGACCGACCTCAAGAAGCACGGCACCACCAACCTGAAGGACGAGGAGGCGCAGGACTTGGGCGATGCCGCCACGGCGTCCCTGTATTGGACGGGGGATTTCGTCGACCTCTGCCGCGGCCCGCATGTCGAACGGTCCGGACAGGTCGGCGCCATCAAGCTGAAGAGCGTCTCCGGCGCGTTCTGGCGCGGCAAGGCGGAGAACGCCCAGCTTCAGCGCGTCTACGGCTGGGCCTTCGCCACGCAGGAGGAGCTCGACGCGCATCTCAAGATGCTCGAGGAAGCCGAGAAGCGCGACCATCGCCGCATCGGCAAGGAGCAAGGCCTCTTCACCTTCTCGGACCTCGTCGGTCCGGGCCTGCCGCTTTGGACGCCGCGCGGGACGCTGCTGCGCGAACTCCTGAACGACTATGTCTGGGAGCTCCGCAAGGTCCACGGCTACCAGAAGGTCGCCATCCCGCACATCACCAAGAAGGAGCTCTATGAGACCTCGGGCCACTGGGCGAAGTACGCCGAAGATCTCTTCAAGATCGAGACGCGCGACAAGCATCTCTTCGCGATGAAGCCGATGAACTGCCCGCATCACACGCAGATCTTCGCCGCCGAACCGAAGAGCTACCGCCAGATGCCGGTGCGCTACTGCGAGACCACCATGGTCTACCGCGACGAGCAGACCGGCGAGCTCTCCGGGCTCTCGCGCGTGCTCTCCATCACCCAGGACGACGCGCATGTCTTCTGCCGCATGGGCCAGGTCCGTGAGGAAGCCGAGAAGATCTGGGACATCATCTCGAAATTCTACGGCACCTTCGGCTTCGAGCTTTCGGTGCGCCTTTCGCGCCGCGACCCGAACCATCCGGAAAAGTATCTCGGCGCGCCGGAGGACTGGGAGAAGGCGGAAGCCTCGCTCCGCGAGATCGTCGAGGCGCGCGTGAAGGACTGGGCCGACGGGCCCGGCGAAGCCGCCTTCTACGGCCCGAAGATCGACTTCATGGCCAAGGATTCCATCGGCCGCGTCTGGCAGGTGGCCACCATCCAGCTCGACTTCAACCAGCCCAGGAGCTTCGGGCTCGAATACACGAACGAGAAGGGCGAGAAGGAGCCCGTGCTGATGATCCACTGCGCCATCATGGGCGCCATCGAACGCTTCATGAGCGTGATGATCGAGCACACGGGCGGACTGTTCCCGACCTGGCTCGCGCCCGAACAGCTCGCGCTCCTGCCCGTGGCCGAACGCCACCTCGAGCCCGCCGCGAAACTTCGCGACCGTTTCGTCGCGGAAGGCCTGCGCGCCTGGCTCGACGCGTCCGACGAGTCCGTCGGCAAGAAGGTCCGGGGCGCCGAGAAGATGCGCATCCCGTACGGGCTCGTGCTCGGCGACAAGGAAGTCCCCGAGAGCGGGGAGTGGAGCGACGACACCAAGCTCGCCGTCCGCGTGCGCGGTTCCAAGGACGCCGTCGAGATGACCTTGGGAGAACTCGTCGCCCGCGTGAAGGAGGAGACGGCTTCCCGCAAACTGGCGCCATAACAGGCAGGGCAAGCCCTGCAGCTACGGTTCCTGGTACGAAGGGTAGCCGCAAGGCTTGCCTTGCCCGAACCGAAACCCCGCCTCGCGGCGGGGTTTTTGTCGTCCTACTTCCGTCCGAACAGGCGGGAGAAGAAGCCGGGCTTCTTGGCCATGTGGATCGATGTGCCGCCGCCTTCCTTATGGACGGTGGTGCCGCTGCCCTCGCGCGCCTGGACCTTCCGGGCGGGGATGGAGGGGATCCCTCGGGCGGCGTCCCGCGCGTCGGCGCGCTCGCGCATGACGGACTGGATCTGGTTCTCGTAGTCTTCGAGGTCCTTGCGGACATCCTTGAGCTCGCCGCGCAGCTTGCGGGCTGCCCACCAGCCGGCAGTCTCGAGCTCGCGGTCGAGCCGCGCCTGCTCCGTCAGGAGGTACTCGTAGTCCCGGATGTCGAAGACATCGGGATGCAGCTCGTCCTTCTTGAGCATCTCCTCCGCTTGGCGGACGGTGGCGTCGATCTCCCCTTGGGTGTCGAGGATCGTCTCTTTCGCGCGCTCGTCGTAGGTCGCGATGCCCTTGCGGAGGTCTTCCATCTCCTGCTTCTCGGCGGCTTCCTTGATATAGGACTTGTCGTCGCCTTTCTTGAACCACTCCTGTTCGGCGTCCGAAAGCCCCATCGCGTCCTCGGCCTCCATCGCGCGGTCGACGCGATCGCCCATCTCGGCGGCGCGTTGCGAACGGGTCGTGAGCTCGACCTCGTCCTCGGCCTCCATGGCGCGGTCGACGCGATCGCCCATCTCGGCGATGCGCTTCTCGCGCTCTTCCGCTTCGATCCTGCCCTTGGCTTCGGCGATCTTCGCGTCCCACGCGCTCTCTTCGCTCATGCGGCGGACATCGGCGAGTGCCTCCTCGACCTCCGTCGCTTCCGGGGCAAGCGGCGCTTCCGTGACGATCTCTCCGGAAGCCGAGGCCGACAGCTTTCCTTCGGAGGAAACCGCCTTCTTTCCGCGTTTCGGCTTGCGGGTCTCATGGACGCCCGGCAGACGGACGGCTTCGGCGCCCGACTTCGCCGCGGGCACCGATTTCAGCGCGGATTCCGCCTTCGTCGCGCGCTTGCGCTTGGCCTTCGGGGTCTCGGCGGCGGTGATTTCGATGTCGGAGATGTCGAAAGCGGGAAGTTCCTTCGGAGCTTCAGCCATCGGCGCTTCATGGTGCCGTGCGCGGGCCATAGGCTTGTGGATGAATGGATGATTTCAGGCCCAGTATAGCAAAGAAAGCCTTTTTTCGCTAAGCTCCAAGCCTATGCCGCCGAAGAAGCTCGCGAGGATCGTCGTCATCGTCGGTCCGACCGCGTCCGGAAAATCCGCCTTGGCCGTGAAGCTGGCGAAGAAGGTCGGCGGGGAGATCGTCTCCGCGGACTCCCGCTTGCTGTACGAGGGGATGGACATCGGGACGGCGAAGCCGACCGCCGAGGAGATGGGCGGCATCCCGCATCATCTCATCGATGTCGTGCCGCCGTCGAAGACGCTGACCTTGGCGGACTACAAGCGCCGCGCCATCCGCGAGATCCGCGCCATCCTGAAGCGCGGACGCGTGCCGATCGTGGTCGGCGGCACGGGGCTGTATGTCCGGGCCATCGTCGAGAACCTCGAGATCCCCGAAGTGCCGCCGGACGCGGACTATCGCGCCTACCTGGAACGGAAAGGGAAGGCGTGGATCCTGAAGCGCCTGCAGGAGCTCGATCCGGACTACGCAGCGCGCATCGGACCGAATCCGCGCTATGCGGCGCGGGCGCTCGAGGTCATCCGCGCGACGGGAAAACCCTTCGGTGCCCAGCAAGGAAAAGGGGAGCCGCTCTTCGACGCCCTCGTCGTCGGCATCGACCCGGGGAAGAAGGAGCTCGACCTCCGCATCGGCCGCCGCGTCGACGCGATGGTGCGGGCGGGACTCGTCGATGAGGCGCGGCGGCTCGCGAAACGCTACGCCTGGGACCTCCCATCCATGAGCGGCATCGGCTATCACGAGCTGAAAGGCCATCTCGAAGGGGCGGCCGGTCTCGCGGAGGCGGTCGAAGCCATCAAGGCGGATACGCGGCGGTACGCCAAGCGCCAGATGACCTGGTGGCGCCGCATGCAGAAGGTCGAGTGGTACCGTCAGCCTGAAGCGGTCTTACGCAGAGCCTTAAATTGGCTCAAATAAGCGAAATAAGGGTATCAACCCTTGCGGGAAGCCTTATTTTATGCTATAGTAAGCGCAGAATTCATAACGATCCCGTATGGAACCCACCATGGGTTACTGCGTGAAGTGCAAGGACAAGCGCGAGATCAAGGACGCGCAAGAAGTCCAAATGCCCGCCAAGGGCGGCAAGACGCGTCCCGCGCTCAAGGGCGTCTGCCCCGTGTGCGGCACCGGCATCTTCAAGATCCTGCCTTCCAAGCAGGCCTAAGGCCTGCGGAAGCTCCTCCCGAACGGGGGGAGTTTTCTTATGCACAGGGAATCTTGTCCGGCGACTTTCGCGATGGTAAAATCTTGCTTTCCGGCAGAGGGCCGCAGGTTTTTTCGGGGCGAAGGCTACTACTCACGCCGACGCGCTGATTCTCAGGGGACGGGCGCGCCTCGTCGCGGTCGTCCGCAATCCTGCGGCCCCTTGCCGGAAGCGAAAAGACCCCATGCGGGGTCTTTTTTTCGGCTTCAGGATTCCTTGGAACCGAACAGGCGCTTGTACCAGGGCTTCTTCGCCTCCGGCTTCTTGGCGGCCGGCGGGATCGGCGGCGGCTCCATCTTCTTGCGCGGCCCGATGGCGCGCTCGGCCTCGTTCGCCCAGCTGTCTTCGGCATCGATCTTCACGTCCTCGGGCGGAAGCTCCTGCAGGACGCCGGCGCCCAGCGCGCGGCGCGCCCGTTCCATCGCCGCCTTGTCGCGCTCGGCGATGGTCTTCCGGATTTCCGCCGTGGCGGCCGCGGACGCCTCCTCGCGCTCGCGCCGCATCGCGTCGTCCTCGCGCGTCTCGGCGAGCTCCTGCAGCGTCTCCAGCGCTTCCTTCATGTCCTTGTTTTCCGGAACGGGCGGCGGCGATTCCTTCAGGAGATCCTGCGGGAGCTCCTCGATGTCGTCCTTCGGCTCTTCGTGCGCGGGCCAGGCTTCGGCGGCGTTGTTGCGCGGCATAGGCGTAGGTTAGATGTTTCCGAGTTTGGCTTCGAGGATCTCGCGCACGAGGTCGGGCTTGGCCTTGCCGCGCGTGCTCTTCATCACCTGTCCGACCAGGAACATGATGGCGTTCTTCGTGCCGGCCTTGTAGTCCTCGACCACCTTGGGATTCGCCAGGATGGCGTTGTCGCAGGCGAGTTCCAGGTCGCCGACATCCGAGACCTGTTCGAGCCCTTTCTCGGCGACGATCTGCGAGGGATCCTGTCCGGCCTCGAGCATCGTGCGGAGGACTTCCTGCGCGGCGGTGCTGTTGATCTTGCCTTGATGGACCATGGCCACGAACTCGGCGAAGTTCTCGGGCGTGACCTTCATGATGCGGACATCGGAGCCGATCTCGCCGAGCATGCCGAGGAGCTTCGAGAGCAGCCAGCCGGAGACGAGCTTGGCGAACTTCGCCTTCTGCGCTTCCCAGGGTTCCTTCTCGCCCGATGTCGAGAGCCATTCATGGAGCTCCGACATCGTCTTCTCGGTGAAGTCGGCGAGGTAGGGGTTGTCGACGATCTGCTTGGCGTCGGCCGCGGTGAAGGCGTATTCCTCGCGGAAGCGCGCCCGCTTGGCCTCGGGGAGCTCCGGCATCTTCGGGCGGACGGCCATCTCGATGGAGGCGAGCTCGAGCGGTGGGAGGTCCGGGTCGGGGAAGTAACGGTAGTCCGCCATGCCTTCCTTCACGCGCTGGAGGACGGTGATCTGCTTGTCGTCGTCCCAGCCGCGCGTCGTGGTCTGCGTCGGGGGCGTGCCGGCGTTCCAGAGCGCCGTCTGGCGCACGATCTCGTATTCCAGGGCGCGCTCGACGGACTTGAAGGAGTTCAGGTTCTTGACCTCGGTCTTGGGATTGAAGCGCAGGACGGTCTCGCGTTCGACGGCCGGGTCGTCGATGACCTCGCGGAGGCTGATGTTGGCGTCGCAGCGCAGGTGACCCTTCTCCATGTCGGCGTCCGAGACGCCCAGCGTGCGCATGATGAGGCGGAGCTCGTGAAGGAAGACCTTGGCCTCGGCGGGGGAGGCGAAATCCGGTTCGGTGACGATCTCCGCCAGCGGCGTGCCGGCGCGGTTGAAGTCGACCAGGGACGACTTGCCGTCGGCCGAATGCTGGAGCTTGGCGGCGTCCTCCTCGAGGTGCAGTCGCGTGATGCCGATCGTGAAGACCTTCCGTTCGCCTTCCTTGGCGAGCGGGTTTTCGAGCGTCATCTTGCCCTCGACGCCGACGGGCTTGTCGAACTGCGAAATCTGGTAGCCCTTGGGAAGGTCGGGGTAGAAGTAGTTCTTGCGGTCGAACTTGGATTCCTTGGTGATGCGGCAGCCGAGGGCGAGGGACGCCAAGACGCCGAACTCGACGGCCTGGCGGTTGGCGACCGGAAGCGTGCCCGGGTGGCCCATGCAGACGGGGCAGACCGCGGTGTTCGGGGGCGCGTCCTCGGCGCGGTTGTCGCACCCGCAGAACATCTTGGATTTGGTCTTGAGCTGGACATGGATTTCCAGCCCGATCACGGGCTCCAAAGTCATAGTATGGCCACTCTAGCAGGTGTTTCCGCATAAAAAAAGACCCCGGAAGGGGTCGTTCGGAAGGGCCGTCAGGCCGCCAGCATCCTGCTGACTTCGGCCCAGACGAGCTCGTGGATCTCCTCCGGAGGGAGGAGCTTGCCGTCCTTCACGCATTCGATCAGGACGAAGCCCGGGAAGGTGGCCGCGAGCTCGAGGTAGGTGGCCTCGGCGCGCCGCAGGTGCTCCACATTCTCGTGGCCGTCCTTCGCGTTGCCGCGACCGTCGATCAAGGCGATCGAGATGTCGGCCGGGACATGCAGGACGATGTTGATGTCCGGGCGGGGGATGCCGAAGAACTCGTGCTCGAGCGCGTCGTTCCACTTGAAGAACGCGGTGCGCTTGGCCGGGTCGTCGATCTTCGAGCCTTGGTGCCCCATGTTCGAGCCGGAGTACCGGTTGGCGATCATGTGGACGCCCCGTTCGAGCGGCGCGAAGTCGCCTTCCTTGAAGGAGGCCCATCGGTCGATCGCGTAGAGCATCGAGGCCTGTTCGGCCGGGATGTCCAAGGGAGGGCCGAACTCGCCGTTCAGGTAGCTCTTCACGACGATGCCGGTCTTCTTCTCGTAGCGGGGGTAGGAGAGCGTGCCGAAGGGCATGCCTTCCGCGGCGCCGCGCGCGACCAAGAGTTCGGTCTGCTTGGTCTTGCCGGAGCCGTCCCCTCCGTCGATGACAATGAGCTTTCCTCGCATGGCGTCACTCCTTCGTTTCGAGCGCGGCTTCCTTGACCCTCTGCTTGGCCTCGGAGTCCGCGCGGCTCCAGAAATAGTCGCCGTGGTCGGCGAACTTCATGGCCGCGCCGCGCCAGGCGGAGCGGGCCGTCGCGGCGTCGTGCATCATCGCGCAGATCCGGCGGTAGGACGGGTGTCCCTGCGGGGTCGTGCGCAGCTCGATCATGTGCATGAGCGCGCGATCGTTGATGCCCATCGTCCAGCGGACGCGGGAACCGTGCAGCGTCGCGTAGGACGCGGCCTCGGGGAACTCTCCGGCGAGCGCCGCGTAGAGCGCGACCGCCTTGGCGACGCAGGCCTCGGCCTTCGCGGCGAAGCCGGCGCGGACGAGATCCTCGGGCATGTTGAAACCGAGCGTCGGCGTGAAGCGCTGGCGCGACTGCGTCATCATGCGGTGGCGCTCCAGGTCCTTGTAGGTCCCGAAGTCGGTCACCAGGTCGAAGGTGTAGCGGTAGCCCGCCTCGAGCGCGCGGCCCGGACGGTCGCGGCGCGTCTTGCGGTCGCCGATGTAGGTCTCGCGGACGAGCGCCTTCTTCTCCTCGGAGAGGCCGCGCACGACATCGCGGATCTGGCGCAGCGGGTGCGGCAGGTGCGGATAGAGCATGAGCGCCGTCGCGAGGTGGTCTTCCTCGGAAAGGATGGCGTCCTCGACGGCCTGGGCGTGGATCACCCGGCCGGCATGGATGGCCTTCGCGATGGCGTCGCCGCCGCGGTCGAGCAGGTCGACTTCCTTGCCGTCTTCCGGCGGGAGGCCGGCGAAGAGCGCCTTCGCGAGCGCGTCCATGTGCGCGCGCGTCGCCATCGCGTAGGCGTTCGGCTTGGCGCGCTGGACATAGCGGGGGATGATCTTGGCGAGCTCGGACTGCGCCTTCACGGCGAGGTCGCGGACCTCGTCGATGGGAGAGGAGTGGCAGTGCGTGAGCACGTTCTGGAAGAAGCGGCCGTTGCCGAAGACGCCCACGTTGGTGAGGGTCGCGATCGGCAGGAGGGCGCGGAGCGTGTCGCAGGCCTTGGTGCGGATGTCGGAGTTGTAGGTGATCGAGAAGGCCTTCTTGTGCTTCTCGTCCGTCAGCTCCGCGAGCTGCCGCTTCACGCCGTCGCCGACGACATCGTAGGACGCCTCGTCGATCGACTTCAGGCCCATGTAGTACGCCTTCATCGGCTCGACGAGCTCGCAGTAGGTCGCGAAGATGAAGTCCATCGTCTCGACATACGCCTGCGCGTGCTTCGAGGCCATGACCTTGGCGTCGCGGTAATAGCGGAAGTTCCCGTCGTCGCCCCTGCGGTCGTAGAAGACATAGCGCGTGGACTGCTCGATGGGCGAGCCGCCGATGCGCCGGTCCTCGATCTCCTTGGTGGCGAGGATCGACATGTTCTCGAACGACATGTGGGTGCCTTCGAGCTCGCCGACGGAGTCGTCGCCGAACGCGATCAGCACGCGCTCGATGAGGTCGCCGGCCTTGGCGGCGTCGATGTTGCCGTCCTTGATGAACTCCTTGAGGAGCGTCTCGCGGAAGCCGCCTTGGGCGCGGCTGTAGCGGGCGTAGACCGCCCCGACGATGCCCGGAAGGTTCGTCACGGCGAAAATGTCGCCATCGGTGTCGGTGACATACTTCGCGAGCTGGGCCTTTTCCTCGTCGGTGAACTTCGACATGTCTTCTCCTTATATCCTGGAACGAAAGAACGGTGCGGCCATCTTCGCAGAAGCCGCACCGCCCTACAAACCGGACTTATCAACAGCCTTCAGCCGGTCGAACCGAGGCCTCCGCGGGTCGTCTGCGAGGCCGCTTCGCCCTCTTCCCATTCGGCACGGTCGACCCGGACGAAGCCGGCCTGGCAGACGCGGTCGCCCTTCTTCAGTTCGACGGGCGCGTCGGTGAAGTTCATCACGCGAAGTTTCAGCTCGTCGCCCGGGCCGCAGAAATCCTGATCGATGATGCCGATGCCATGCGGCATCGAGAGGCCTTTCTTCACGGGCGTCGACGAGCGGGGGGCGACGAGGAGCATGTAGCCGTCCGGCACGCAGAAGACGAGGCCGGTCGGCAGGTCGGCGATGGCCTTCGGCGCGATCACGGCGTCCTCGACGCAGACGAGATCGAAACAGCACGCTCCCGGCGTCTCGTACTTCGGGAGGGGGACATCGTCGCGCAATCGGGTGATGCGGGCTTTCATAAATATTCCATCCCGGCGGAGGCCGGGGTGGTCATTACTTCTCCGGGTGCAACCTATTCCGATGCGGGTGCGGGTGATCGAAGTCGCCGGCCTTGATGTAGTTCAGGATGGACTCCATCGAGGTGTAGAGCTCGGCGAAGTCGCCGTCGTTCGGGACCGTGAACTCGGCGCTCTCGCCGATGGCCTTGATGGCGAGCTCGGTCGGCAGGAGCTCTTCCTTCTTGAAATCCTCGAGAGACATCTCGGACTCGCCGGCCTTCTCGCCGCGCTTCCGGGCGCGCTCCCAGCGGATCTCGACCGGCGCGGTGACATAGATGAGGTGGAAGCCCGGGAAGCCTTTCAGGGCCGTCATGTCGGCTTCGAGGCGGATGCCGTCGACGACGATGATGTCATGCGGGTCGGCCTCGCAGTCTTTGGCGACGACGCGGGCGTAGAGGTCCTGGCCGAAGGCCTCGCGCGTGAGCGTCGAGAACTTGGTGAGGTTCTCGCGGGAGAGGGGGAGATACAGGCGCGCGACGCATTCCTTCATCGCCTTCGAGAAGGTGTGGGTGGAGGCGCCGTATTTCTCGGTCAGGAAGGCGGCGACGGTGCCCTTGCCGGCGGCGGCTTCTCCGACGAGCCCGATGATGATCTTGTCCATGCGTTCAGTTAGAAGGTGTCTGGTCCGGGACGAGCTTCTCCTCGATCGGCGCGGCGAAGACCTCCGCCAAGCGGGCCAGCCATTCGTCGCTCGGCTGATGGATGTCCAGCCCGATGCCGGCCTGTTCGCAGGCTTCCTTGATGGACGGGTCGCGGTAGATGGCGCCGGCCACGATGCGCTTCACGCCGCCGACCGCCAGTTTCTTGAAGCAGTGGTAGCAAGGCGCGTAGGTCGTGTAGATGGTGGAACCCATGGTCGAGAGGCCGCCGAGGGCCGCGGCCTGCAGGATGCAGTTCTCCTCGGCGTGCACCGTGCGGATGCAATGGCCTTCCTCCATCTTATGCCCGGCGGCTCCGTCGCAGTGGGGCATGCCCGGCGGCGCGCCGTTGTAGCCGGTCGAGATGATGCGGTTGTTCTTGACCAGGACGGCCCCGGCGCGCAGCCGATCGCAGGTCGAACGCGTCGCCACGATCTTGGCGATGCTCATGAAATAGTCGTCCCAGGAAGGCCTTTGGATGGTGGGCATATCGCTCCAACCTTAGCGTTTTGACGGCGGCTCGGCAAGTATGATGAGCTTGAAACGGTCCTTTCGGAACCGAAGGAGGTTCGAAAACCTGCGATGACGCACCGACGCTATTCCGACGCGGAAATGGACGCGATGACGCGTGCGGCCGACGCCCTCGAAGCCGTCATGGACGGCTGCGGGATGCGCGATTTCCTGTACGGCAAATGGGCCGTGCTGACCGACGAGGTCCGTCGCGAACGCGAAGCGCGCGACGACGAGCGGGCGAGGATGTTCGCCGACCCCGCCGCCCAGCTGGCGAACTTCGCGCGCTGGAACCGCGAGCTCGGCTGGGGCTTCCCGCTCGAGGATTTCGCCGCCGCCGTCTCCGAGGTGCCGCCCGCCCCGCCGCCCCCGCCCGCCGGCGACCTGCAGCTCAAGGCCCGGGTCCTGGAGATCCGCCTGCCGGACGGCGCCGACGGGACGCCCGGACATCGCCGCACCTTCGACGCGCTTTGGGGCATCGCCGTCCGGGAGAGCGGTGCGCGGCCCTGCCACCTGTTCGGGCTCGGTCCGGCCGTCCGGCTGGAGCTCGTGACCGGCACGCATGCGCCCGGCATCCGCTGGCGCACGATCGACTTCGGTCATGGCTGGACCGAAGGCGGCGAGCGTCGTCATGGCACCGCGCCGCGGACGCTCCCTCTTGGGACGGAACGCGCCGACGCCGGCATCCTGGCCGCCGCCGCGCACTTCCCGCTCTGGCTGCGTCGCATGGACGGCCGGCGGGTGCCGTATGTCTGGCTGCCCGGCTACGAGCTTCCGGGCATGCCGCATGCCGTGCCGATGGGACGCGAACGCGTCATCCATCATCCGTGCTTCACGCGCGAAGGCGGGGGAGGGAAGATCTTCCTCTACTGCCACTGGGACCATGTCCCGTTCGAGGACTACGCGGTTCCGGTCTATGCCGACGGCGCGGCGCCGGCCCGAAGCGCGGCCGTCGACGGCGACGGCTTCGGAGGCTGAACGAAAACCGACCCCTGCGGGGCCGGCTTTTTCTTTCGCTTAGACGGTCCGGATGGCCGGACCCATGGTGGTCGCCACCGTGACATTCTTGAGGTAGACGCCCTTGGAAGCGGACGGCTTGGCCTTGCGGATCGTCTCGAGGAGGACTTCGTAGTTCTCGGCGAGCGCCTTGGCGTCGAACGAGACCTTGCCGATGACCGTGTGCACGATGCCGTAGTCGTCGGTCTTGAAGGCGAGCTTGCCCTTCTTGAGCTCCGAGACCATCTTCGTGACATTGGTGCCGACGGTGTCGGATTTCGGGTTCGGCATCAGGCCCTTGGGACCCAGGACCTTCGCGACCTTGGCGAGCTTCGGCATCATGTCCGGCGTGGCGACCGCGAGGTCCCACTCGAACTTGCCGGTCTTGGCGATCTCGTCGATCGTCTCCTGCGTGCCGATGGCGTCGGCGCCGGCCTCCTTGGCCTCCTTCTCCTTGTCGGCGGAGACGAAGGCGATGACCTTGCGGGTCTTGCCGGTGCCGTGCGGCAGGACGACCGTGCCGCGGACCTGCTGGTCGGACTTCTTCGGATCGATGCCGAGGCGGAGGTGGACTTCCACCGAACCGTCGAACTTCGTCTTGGAGGTCTTCTTGGCGAGCTCCATGGCCTCTTCGGTGCCGTAGATCTTGCCGGGTTCGATCAGTTTGGCCGCTTCGATGTACTTCTTGCCTTTCTTCATACGAGTCGTGGTCAGGCGTGCTCCGGAGCCTTGAGGCCGGGGCACTCCCACATACTTAATCGTTAATGCCCGCATCCTAGCGGACGCGGGCATTCTTGGCAAGTCCCCGGCCTTCGCCGGGGCAGGACTAGGCCTTCTTCGGCTCGTCGCCCATCTTGAGCTCGGTCTCGCGCTCCTTCTGCACCCACTTGAAGTGGATCCAGAAGAGGGGGGCGGCGACGATCAGCATCGAGAGGTTCTGGACCAGGTCGCGCTGGCGCTCGGCGGACTTCTGCTCGGCCAGGACGCGCTCGCAGTCGGCCTTGCGTTCGGCCTTCTCCTCGGCCGTCAGCTCCTTCGCGGCGGGCTGGCCGTCCTTGGCCGGCTCGGCCACCGGCATCGGGCGCACATCGTAGTAGACGTTGCCGGTCTCGTCGCAGCGCTGTCCGTAGGCCATGTCGGCCTTAGGGAAGACGAAGGTCTTCAGCGCGAGGTTGAGCAGCGAGATGGTGGCGATGACGCTCATGATCAGGAAGATCAGCGTCGCCGCGTAGAAATAGATCTGGCGGATGGTGTTCTTCATATGCGCTCATCTTAGCATCTTTTACCTTGACAGTCGAGGCTTTTCCTGGTAGCCTCCGTCCGGAGGTACGCATGGACGATCTTCTTTTCTACGATGTGACGGTGGATCGCGAGGTTCCCTTGGGTCAGACGCTCGATCGCCTCCGGGAGTCCGGGTTCGCGGTCACGGGGGACTATGGGGAGAAGCTCTCGTTCCTCAATGACGGTTCCGGCGCCGCCGGCGCGGTCGAGCTGGCGCTCGCGCGCCTTCCCGAAGGCATCCGATCGCAGGAGGAGTTCGGGCGCTTCGCGAGGCAGAGCGGCCTCCGCCTGGCGACGCTTCGCGAGACGGCCGCGCTGGCCGCCGCGCGACCCGAGGTCTTCGCCGGCGCGGAGAACCTGCCGGTCGCCGTCGTCGGAGACCCGCTGCGCATCGAAGGGGATCCGGATCTCTGGATCCCGGTCTTCCCCTCCGGCCACGGGCCCGCGCTCGGCGTGGCGCCCGCCGGCGACTTCTGGGGCGACGCGCGCTTCCCCGTCGCCAAGCTCTGAAATCGAAAAGCCCCGACGCGATGTCGGGGCTCTTTTCTTTCAGCCTTTCACCTCGAGGCCCATCTGGCGGGCGGTGCCCTCGATGGTCTTCATGGCGGATTCGATGGAGGTCGTGTTCAGGTCCGGGAGCTTCTTCTCCGCGATTTCGCGGATCTGGGCCTTCGTGACCTTGCCGACCTTCTCCTGGAGCGGCTTGCCGGACCCCTTCTCGAGGCCGGCGGCCTTCATGAGGAGGGTCGAGGCGGGCGGCGTCTTGAGGACGAAGTCGAAGGTGCGGTCCTCGTAGATCGTCAGGACGGCGGGGATGATGTCGCCGGCCATCTTGGCGGTGGCGGCATTGAACTTCTGGACGAACTCCGCGATGTTCACGCCGTGCTGACCGAGGGTCGGACCGATCGGC
>DYFX01000007.1:0-2040 GCA_020724945.1 Candidatus Paceibacter sp. | reverse complement strand
GGGGTCGCCTTGCCGGCCGGAGCCTGGACCTTCACGATCGCCTTGACTTTCTTGGCCATAGGGATGATTGCGGTGAATGTGATGCGTCGCTTGGAGAGAAGCCGGCCTTTCGGCCGCACCGCGCAACGACGGGAATATAGCAGGACTTCCGAGGATTGACAAGAGGGGAGGGGGAGGCTTAGGGTCAGGTCAGGACGCCCTTTCCCGAAGGAGGCTGCATGTCCGATCTGATCGAGATCCTCAAGCTCATCGGTCTCATGGGCCTCTGGGCCATCATGAGCCTCGCGCTCCTGCCGCTCCTGCCGTTCGCGGCGCCGGAGCTGCTCCGCTGGTTCGGCGCCCCGTCCGCCCACGACCTGGAGACGGCCTGAACATGCGCACCTTCAGGATCGCGACCACGCCGAAGCTCGACGAGGTCCTCGAGGAGATCCGCGCCGCGACCGGACGCGCGGACGATGCGGATGTCCTCCGCGACGCCCTCGAGTTCTACGACCTGGTCATCCAGCAGGCCAAGCGAGGCAAGCGCATCCACATCGGCGAGGATCGCGAGCGGTCCGCCGAGGTCAAGCTCCCGAATGTCTTGCGCGCGCAAGCGAGCCGCTTCGTCCTCGGGATCATCGAGATCTTCAGGCGGAAGGACTGAAACGCGAACGCCCCGGCATCAGCCGAGGCGTTTTTTCGATGGACGACGGCGTCGTCCCCGCGCTTAGATCTTCTTGACCTGCAGGAAGTCGAGTTCGATGGGGGTCTCGCGGCCGAACATGTTGATGAGGACCTTGATCTTGCCACGCGCCTCGTCGATGTCGGCGACCTTGCCTTCGGAGCCCTTGAACGGGCCGTCGGCGATCGAGACGGGGCTTCCGACCTCGACATCGATCTTGTATTCCGGTTCGTCCACGCCCATGCGCTTCTGGAGCGACTTCACCTCCTCTTCGGAGAGCGGGGTCGGCGTGGTGCCGGTGCCGATGAAGCCGGTGACATTCGGCGTGTTGCGGACGACATACCAGGACTCGTCGGTCACGATCATCTCGACCAGCACATAGCCCGGGAAGATCTTCTCCTCGACGGTGCGGCGCTTGCCGTTCTTGATCTTGATCTTCTTCTCCTTCGGGATCATCACCCCGAAGATCTTGTCCTGCATGTCGAGCGACTCGATACGCTGCTTCAGGTTGTCGGAGACGTTCTCCTCGTAGCCCGAGTAGGTATGGATCGCGTACCAGCGGCGGCCTTGCTGAAGGGTCTGCTTGGCCATAGCCTTAGCGGGCGATCAGCGCCGAGAGGCCCTTGTTCAGGCCGAAGTCGAGCGCGCCGAGGAAGGCGGCGGTGCCGACCGAGACGGCGATGACGACGAGGGTCGCCACGACGGTCTCCCGGCGCGTCGGCCAGGTGACCTTCTCGAGCTCCTCTTTCGCCTCGTAAAAGTACTTGACGAGCCTGTTTTCCTTGAAGTTCATACCGTGCGAAGTTTTTTAAAAGGACCCCTGGGGGTCCGTTGCCCTCCCTTTATAGCACGGCGGGCGGAAGATGTCAAAAGCCCCTCCTAGGGAGGGGCTTTCGCGTTCAGATGTCCAGGTTCTTCACCTTCTTGGCGTGCGTCTGGATGAAGTTCTTGCGCGGTTCGACCTCCGAGCCCATCAGGATGTCGAACACCTGATTGGCCTGGTCGGCGTCCTCGATCGTGACCCGCTTCATCACGCGCGTGGCCGGATCCATGGTCGTCGACCAGAGCTGTTCGGGGTTCATCTCGCCGAGACCCTTGTAGCGCTGGATCATCACGCCGCCGACGGAGGTGACCTCCTCGCTCCCCGCGGCGTCGGCGGAGAAGGAACCGTCACCCTCTTCCGTCTCCTCGGCCGGCGCCTCTTCCTCCTCCTGCTTCTTGCCCTTGGCGGACGCCTTCGCGGCCTTCGCCTCGAGCATCTCCTTCAGGATCGCTTCCTTCGCCGGCTCGTCGTAGGCGTAGTGGACCTCCTTGCCGCGCTTCAGCTGATAGAGCGGCGGCTGGGCGATGTAGAGGTGGCCCTGGGTGATGAGGTCGGG
>DYFX01000006.1:5924-27804 GCA_020724945.1 Candidatus Paceibacter sp. | reverse complement strand
CGTATTCGCGGCTGAACGCATCAATGACATCGGTACGGCAAAGATCGCCCTCTCCATGCTCTACCTCGGGGAGGGGAGCAAGAGCGCCAAGAAATCCATCGTCACCTTCGCGAACGCTGACCCGAGCGTCATCAAGCTCTTTCTCCGACTTTTCAGGTTCAGCTTCGCTCCGGATGAGTCGAAGTTCAGGTGTACAGTCCAGTGCCGCGCAGATCAGGATGTGGAAGCGCTTCAGGCCTTCTGGTCAAAGGTCTCCGAAGTGCCGCCCAGCCGCTTCTACCGCGCACAGGTCGACCGAAGGACCGTCGGAAAGCCGACGAAGAGGCTTGGATATATGGG
Organism: Candidatus Paceibacter sp.; assembly: GCA_020724945.1. Classification (GTDB taxonomy): domain Bacteria; phylum Patescibacteriota; class Patescibacteriia; order SG8-24; family DYFX01; genus DYFX01. Next base: position 27,465 of record DYFX01000006.1, on the reverse strand, counting down.
CGTATTGCGTATTGACTACCTGTCGAGTATGGTGTTCAATGAGCTCCTGCTCATCGCAGAAACCCTTTTTGAGGGCCGCTAGCTCATTTGGTAGAGCGCGTCCATGGCATGGACGAGGCGACCGGTTCGATCCCGGTGCGGTCCACCAAAAAAGCCCCGTTCGAGACGGGGCTTTTTTGTTCCCTGTCGAACCTTTACGCGCCCGCCGGCTTCCGCTAGAGTGTCCCGGTATGTCCCTCAAGATCGGCATCGTCGGACTCCCGAATGTCGGCAAGTCCACGCTGTTCTCCGCCATCACCAAGAAGCAGGTCGACTGCGCCAACTACCCGTTCTGCACCATCGAGCCGAATGTGGGCGTCGTTGCGGTCCCTGACGAACGGCTCGAAGCCCTCGCCAAGGTCTCGAACGCGGCCAAGATCGTCCCGGCCATCATCGAGTTCGTCGACATCGCCGGCCTGGTGAAAGGCGCCTCGAAAGGGGAGGGCTTGGGCAACAAGTTCCTCTCGAATGTCCGCGAGACCGACGCCATCGCCCATGTCGTCCGCTGTTTCGAGAACAAGGATGTCCTGCATGTCCACGACAAGGTCGACCCCAAGAGCGACATCGAGGTCATCAACCTGGAGCTCATCTACGCCGACCTCGCGACCGTCGAGAAGCGCATCGAAGGCGTGGAGCGCCAGATGAAGGGCGGCAAGGACCGCGACGCGGAAATCCTGCTCGCGGCGCTCAAGAAGACCGACGCCACGCTCAAGGCCGGCAAGCTCGCCAACGAGACCGAACTGAACGACGACGAGAAGCTCGCGATGAAGGAGCTCCAACTCCTCACGATGAAGCCTGTGCTGTATGTGCTGAATGTCGACGAGGCCCAGCTCGCGGCCGGGTTCAAGCTCGATTTCCTGAAACCGGAAGCGCAGCTGCCCATCTCCGTGAAGATCGAGTCGGAGATCGCGACCCTGCCGCCGGAGGAAGCCAAGGAATTCATGGCGACCTACGGCATGACGGAGTCCGGGCTCGACCGCCTCATCCGCGCCGCCTATGACCTCCTCGGTCTCCAGACCTTCATCACTTCCGGCGAGATCGAGACGCGCGCCTGGACCATCGTGAAGGGCACCAAGGCGCCCCAGGCCGCCGGCGTCATCCACACCGACTTCGAGAAGAACTTCATCCGCGCGGAGATCATCGACTGGAAGGACTTCGTCGAGTTGGGCGAAGCGGGCGCGCGCGACAAGGGCCGCCTCCGCACCGAAGGCAAGGACTATGTGATGCGCGACGGCGATGTCGTGCACTTCCGCGTCGGCGCTTGAACCGGAGGGGCAGGGCAAGCCCTGCAGCTACGAGGGAACATGGATGTAGCCGCAAGGCTTGCCTTGCGGGTTTCAGGAAATGAAAGCGCCCGGCGACCTCGAGGGGTCGCCGGGCTTCGCGTTTCAGGCGCGGATGCCGGGGGGATCGGTGCAGACCGAGGCTTCGAGGCCGGCCTGGGCGGCGGCGTCGCGGCGCTGCTTCATGACGCTCTGGAAGAGGCGCTTGAGGATCGGATCGAGCCGCGGACGGAAGGCCGGGCTCCGGATCTCCTCGCAGATCGCGAGCAGGTCCGCCTCGGACTGGAACTTGCCGATCGGCATGTCGAGCCGCTTGGCGACGGCCGGGACGAACTGCTCGGCGACATCAGAGTTCACGATGAGCTCGCGCATCAGCGTCAGCATGTTCCGGTCGTTGTGGATGTCCACGAGGACCGACGAGTCGATGGCGTAGACCACGACATCCGTCTGCGCCACATAGGCGATCGAGGACTTCCTCCGAGTGAAGAAGTACCGCGCGCCGATGATGGGCATGTCCTTATGCGGGTTGCCATGGAACGCCTTCACGAGCGGCGGCTGCTTCTCGGATCCTCCGGCGACGAGCTTGACGGTGCCGACGCGGAGCGCGTACAGGCAGTCGACCTCGGCGCCCATCGGGATGACGGGCTCTCCGGCGCGGATCGGCGGCAGGCGGACGGTCCGCCCGGGCTTCTCGACGCGCTTGTAGAGCGCGATGATGGTGTCTTCTCCGAAGTTCTCGTTCACGATGAGCCTCCTTGGCGGTGTTCGGTCGTCGCGGCCGGATGGCCAGCGAACCGCGCAGTTTAGCCGAAAAACGGGGTTTTGTCAAGGGGCACATCCTCGTGTAGGGTGGGAATGAGCTCATTTCAGGAGGTCGCCATGATCAGCGCGCTGTTCGGCTGGTTTTGGCTCATCGCCAACCTGGCCGTCGTCTGGCTCGCGCTCACGCGCAAGCTGAACCCCATCGCCCGCTCCTTGGTCGTCGGAGGCGCCCTGCTCGGGGCGTCGGCCGGCCTGGCCAATGGACTGGTGATGACCGTGAACGGCTGGCGCATGCCGGTCGAATCGCACGGCATCGATTGGGGCGCCGTCCCCGTGTTCCTCTCCGGACCGGAACATACGGAGCGCTTCTACTGCTGGGCGTTCACCGAATACGCGCCGGTGCCCGATCCGTGGAAGCCGCACGGCATCCATATCGAGGTCCCGCCGCCCATCGAAACGCCGCCCTCCGGCGCGGCCGACGCACCGCCGGCCGGGACTCCCGAACCGTTCCGTCCGAAGCTCGCCTTCCTCGACGATCGCCACGGGTTCGTCATCTGCGGCGAGCATACGATCTTGAGCAAGGGCGATGTCATGGGCGTCCTCGGCGTCGTCCTGATGCTGCCCGGACTCCTGCTCGTCTTCCTCGGATGGACCTGGCGGAAGCTCCGCCGGAAAACATGAACCCGCCTCTTGTGAGGCGGGTTTTTTTGCATGGTTACAGGTCGATCGTTCTTCGCATCGATTCGGATCGGCAAGGCAAGCCTTGCGGCTACATTCATGTTCCTCGTAGCTGCAGGGCTTGCCCTGCGCGTTACGGATTGAACCGGAAGCGGAAGATATCGCGGCCGACCTTCTGATCGGAGCGCTTGTAGACGAGTCCGGTCGAACTGCGCGCGTTCAGCGCGGTCACGGCCATGCCCGGCAGGAGGCCTTCCGCGCGGAAGCCGTAGTCCTCGAGCTCGCGCAGGATGTTCACATGCTTGGCCCCGAAGAACGGGAAGACGAACACGACCTTGCCGCCCGGCTTCAGGATCTTGGAGAAGGCGTCGAAGGCGCGGCGATAGAGGCCCATCAGCTCCAGATAGATGAAGTGGATCTTCTGGTCCGACTCGTCGCCCTTGAGCGGCGGGCCCAGGAAGGGCTCGCAGACGATGGTCGAGACCGAGCCCGCATCGAGATGCTTCGGCAGGTCCTTCACATCGGACACCGTCGCGTCGAAGCGGATCTTCAGCCCGCGCTTCTTCGAGAGCCAGGAGAAGTTCTCCTTCGTGTCGGCCACGGCCTTCGGGCTGATGTCGGAGCCGAGCAGGATGCGATAGCCGAGCGTGGCGGCTTCGTTCAGCACCGTGCCGGAACCGCAGAAGGGGTCGAGCAGGGGTTCGTCCAGGGGGCCGGCGGCGATGTTCACCATCATGCGGGCGAGCTTCGGCGGGAGCATGCCGCTCTTGGCGTCGGCCTTCGGGCGGCCGAAATCGCGTTCGGAGAAGTCCTCGAACGCCTGCACCGCGACGGTGCGGGCGAGCCAGGTCGTCTTGGGACCGGCCAGGATCAGGAATTCGGCGCCCTTGCCGACCAGCTTGTTCTTGTCGACCTGCACCGAGGAGAGGGCGAGCCCGTCAGCGAGCACCGTGCGGACGGAGCGGCCGGATTCCTTGAGGCGCTTCTTGAGCTCGAGCGAGAGCGGCTTCAGCCACTTGCCGAACATCCGCGCGCGCGCCGGGTCGGCGCCCAGATCATAGAGGCTCAACCCGAAGTCCAGGCTCGTCTCGCCGGCGGCGGCTTCGAGGAGCTTCAGCAGGTCGGCGTCGATGGCCTGGGACTCCTTCACCACGCGCGCCATCTTGATGGAGCCGCCGAGGCGGTGGAAGAAGTCGGCATCGAGCTGCTTCTCGACCGTCGCGATCATCACGGCGGTGGTGAAGACGGACGCCTTCGCGTCGAAACCCGCACCCGCCGCGTTCAGGGCGGCGATGAGTTCGGCGGTCGAGATGGCGGGCTCGCGCCCGAGCACGAAGGCATACTGCATATGACGGCTTACCTTAGATGATATCAGGCTTATCGTCAATGGGGCAGGCCGGCCCCCTTGCGCGATTTTCTGGCCCGTGATATCGTCCCAGCGCTTACAACAGGGCCTTCAAGCCTTGATAAATCAAGCGATTTCCATCGAAACCAGCCCATGTTTCGGGAAATTCTATTAATCTTATGTCCCGCTACGAACTCCTCTACATCATCCCGGCGACCTACGCCGAGACGGAGCTTCAGCCGGTGATCGACGGGATCACCAAGCAGCTCAAGGACCTCGGCTGCGAGATCGCTCGCAACGAGATGGTCGGCAAGATCAAGCTGACCTACCCGGTCGACAATGTCCGGTACGGGTACTATGTCCTCGCCGACCTCGACCTCGAGGCCGCGAAGGTCAAGGCCCTGAACGAGACGCTGCGCCTTCACTCCGAGGTGCTGCGCCACAGCCTCATGATCAAGGACCAGAAGGCCAAGCCGGTCTTCAAGCTCCAGGCCATGGAGGAGATCGACCGCGATGCCCCGCGCCGCAGCGAGAGCACGGACCGTGCCGAGCGCGAGACGCGCCAGCGCCAGGGTGCCGGCGCCGCCAAGCCGGCCGAGAAGAAGGCCGTCGACATGGCCGATGTCGAGAAGAACATCGACAAGATCCTCGAAGGCAAGATCGAATAATATCTGATCTTACGACGATGAACCTCAACCGCGCGCAACTGATCGGCAACCTGACGCGTGATCCGGAGACCCGGACCACGCCGAACGGCCAGACCGTCTCCTCCTTCGGCGTCGCGACCTCCAGCCAGTGGAAGGACGCGAGCGGCCAGAAGCAGGAACGCGTCGAATTCCACAATGTCGTCGCCTGGGGCAAGCTGGCGGAAATCTGCCAGCAGTATCTCGGCAAGGGCCGCAAGGTCTTCGTGGAAGGAAGGATCCAGACGCGCGAGTGGCAAGGGACCGACGGCGTGAAGAAGAACCGCACCGAAATCGTCGCCGAGAACATGATCATGCTGGACAAGGCCCCCGCGGGTCAGGGAGGCGCGAACGCCGCCTGGACCCCGAAGGCCGCCGCTCCGTCCGCTGACATGCCCGCGATGGCGTCCGCCCCCGCCGAAGAGGAAATCAAAGTCGAAGATATCCCGTTCTAAACATCACCTATGGCCCAGAAAAAGCCCCAGCTGGGACAGGAGCGCCACTGCCACTTCTGCGTGAACCAGGTCGAAGTCATCGACTACAAGGACACCGCGTTGCTGCGCCGCTACACCTCGTCCTACGCCAAGATCGTCCCGCGCCGCCGCTCCGGCGTCTGCGCGTGGCACCAGCGCAAGCTCGCGAACGCCATCAAGAAGGCCCGCGTCCTCGCGCTCATGCCGTTCGTCATCAAATAAGGCACCGAGTCCCGGCCGCAAGCCGGGATTTTGGCATCCCCCATGCACCCCCGCTGGAAGAAACTGAAGGAGTCCGCGCACCTGCGCCAGAACCTGACGGCGCGCGCCAAAGCCCTCGCGGCCGCGCGGGCGTTCTTCGATGCGCACGGCTATATCGAGGTCGAGACGCCGATCGCCGTCGCCAAGCCGGGGATGGAGCCGCATCTCGAACCCTTCGAGACGGCCGTCGCGGATCCGTTCGGCCGCCGCTACCCGGCCTTCCTCATCACCTCGCCCGAGTACGCGATGAAGAAGCTGCTCGTCGCGGGCTTCCCGAAGATCTACCAGTTCGCGAAGTGCTTCCGGAACGGCGAGGCCTTCGAAGGCCGCCACAATCCGGAGTTCACGATGCTGGAGTGGTACAGGGCCGGCGTCGACTACCTCGCCATCATGGATGAGACCGAGGCGTTGGTGAAACGCGTCGCCGAGAAGGCGGTCTACAAGACCGTCATCGAACGGAACGGCCGCCTCATCGACCTCGCCGCGCCGTGGGAGCGCCTGACGGTCCGCGACGCGATGCGGAAGCACGCCGGCGTCGACCTCGACGCGGCGATCGACGACGCGGGCATCCTGCGCGCCAAGGCCGCCGAACTCGGACACGCCTTGCCGGAAGATGCCTCGTGGGACGATGCTTTCTTCTCGGTCTTCCTGAACGCCGTCGAGCCGCACCTCGGCGTCGAGCGTCCGGTCTTCCTCCACGCATACCCGGTCTCGATGGCGGCGCTCTCCAAGGCTTCCGCCCGCGACCCGCGCTACGCCGAACGCTTCGAGCTCTACATCGGCGGCCTCGAGATCGCCAACGCGTTCACGGAGCTCACCGACGCCAAGGAGCAGCGGAAGCGTCTTGAGGAGGAACGCGGGCTTCGGAAGAAGCTCGGCCGCACCGACTACGCCGTTGACGAGGATTTCCTCGCCGCCCTGGAAGAGGGGATGCCGGAGTCGGGCGGCATCGCGCTCGGATTCGACCGCCTGATGATGCTCCTGCTGGGGGAGGACGACATCCGGGATGTGATGGCGTTTCCGGCGGATTCCATGTTCGCCCGGCCCGACCCGGAATCGGATATCATGTAGCCGCAGGGCTCGCCCTGCGATCCGAGCTGGCACGGCAAGCCGTGCAGCTACCCCGGCTTGATTGTTTTCTCATCGCCCGGTATATTTCCGGGGAATTAAAGACTCCTATGGCCACCGTCAACGACATTTCCAAGGAATCCGTGCTGATGTTCAAGGGCGAGCCCCACATCGTCGTGGAGTTCCAGCATGTGAACCCGGGCAAGGGCTCCTCCTTCGTCCGGACCCGCCTCAAGAACGCCCGCTCCGGCAAGGTGCTCGACAACACCTATAAGGCGGCGGAGACGGTCGAGTTCGTCGACCTGGAGCGCCGCAACCTCCAGTACACCTACAACGACGGCTCCAAATGGCACTTCATGGACAACGCCACCTACGAGGAGATCTCCATCCCGAAGGAAGTCCTCGCCGAGAAGGCCAATTACCTGAAGGAAGGCCAGGAGATCATGGGCTGGTTCTACGAGGGCGAATGCCTCAATGTCGTCCTGCCGAAGAAGATGGTCCTGAAGGTCACGGAAGCCTTCGATGCCGTGAAGGGCGACTCCTCCGGCAACATCACGAAGGAAGTCACGCTCGAGACCGGCTACAAGGTGAAGGCGCCGATCTTCATCAAGGAAGGCGACCTGCTCTCCATCAACACGGAGACGGGCGAGTATGTCGAGCGCGCCAACCAGTGAACCCCTTGCGAAAAGGCCGAAAAACTGCTACACTGGTGGCAGTTTTTCATTTCACCCTCTCGTATGGTGTCACCGATCGAAGTGAACTGGTTCGCCGTCGCCGCCGCCACGGCCTTCGCCATGGTCCTCGGCATGCTGTGGTACGGCCCGTTCTTCGGGAAGCCTTGGATGAAGGCCATGGGCATGGACCCGAACGCGCCGATGACGCCCGAGAAGAAGAAGGCCGGCATGAAGGCCATGGCCTGGAACGTGCCCATCGCCCTCGTTTCGGCCTATGTGCTCGCGCATTTCGTGGACTACACCGCTTCGGTCACCTGGCAGGACGGCGCGCAGACCGGTTTCTGGATCTGGCTCGGCTTCCAGATGCCGCTCATCGTCCAGGGCAAGCTGTACGAGAACAAGAAGAACGAGCTGTTGTATCTCAACGGCGGCTACCAGCTCGTCATGCTGATGGGCATGGGAGCGACCTTGGCCGTCTGGGCCTGAACGCATGGGCGGGACGGCTCCACGACCGAAGGTGCGCATACGCCGAGGCCTCCATGGCCTCGGCCTTGTTTCCGCCGCCCCCTTCCGGAAAGGGGAGCGCGTCATCGAATACCTCGGCGAGGTGATCGACGACGCCGAGGCGGACCGACGCTCCAACCGCTATATTTTCGAGGTGCGGAAGGGCGTGAATGTCGACGGATCGACCCGCCGGAACCTCGCCCGGTATGTGAACCACGCTTGCCGACCGAACTGCGAGGATCGCATCGTCGGGAACCGCGTCTTCTATGTCGCCAAACGCGCCATCAAGGCGGGGGAGGAGCTGACCGTCGATTACGGCAAGGAGTACTACGACCATTTCATCGCCCCGTACGGCTGCCGCTGCGCCGCGAAACGGCATCGCCAGGGTCCCGCCAAGACGCGAAAACGCCCGGTCGATTGACCGGGCGTTTTCCTTTTACGCCGCCGCCGCGGCTTCGCGATGAGCGGCTTCGTCGGCGAGGTCGGCGGCCTTGCCGTCGTCCACGATCTTCATCACCTGCTCGCGGATCTGCTTGATGAGCTTGGGGTTCTCCTTCAGGAACGCCTTGGCGTTCTCGCGGCCGACGCCGAGTTTGTGCTCGCCGAAGACATACGAGTTGCCGTTCTTGGCGATGACGCCGTGCAGCACGCCGGTGTCGAGCGCGTCGCCGGCGATGGAGATGCCCTCGTTGTACATGATCTCGAACTGGGTGGTGCGGAAGGGCGGCGCCACCTTGTTCTTCACGATCTTCACGTTCACCTGGTTGCCGATGACCTTGTCGTCCTTCTTGAGCTGGGCCGAGCGGCGCACCTCGACGCGGCAGGAGGCGTAGAACTTGAGGGCGGTGCCGCCGGTCGTGGTCTCCGGGTTTCCGAAGACGACGCCGATCTTCATGCGGATCTGGTTGATGAAGATGACGCAGGTCTTGGTCTTGGAGACGATGCCGGTCAGCTTGCGGAGCGCCTGGGACATCAACCGCGCCTGGAGGCCCATGTGCGAATCGCCCATTTCGCCCTCGATTTCCGCCTTCGGCACGAGCGCGGCCACGGAGTCGACCACGATGACATCGACGGCGCCGCTCCTGACGAGCGTCTCGACGATGTCGAGCGCCTGCTCGCCGGTGTCGGGCTGGGAGATGAGGAGCTCGTTGATCTTCACGCCGATCTTCTCGGCGTAGGCGGGGTCGAGCGCGTGTTCGGCGTCCACGAAGGCCGCGAGTCCGCCCTGCTTCTGGACCTCGGCGATGACATGCTGGGCGAGCGTGGTCTTACCGGAGGATTCCGGCCCGTAGATCTCGACGACGCGGCCACGCGGGACGCCGCCGATGCCGAGCGCGAGGTCGAGCGAGAGGCAGCCCGTCGGGATGGACGCGACCTGCATCTTCTTGGCTTCGCCGAGGCGCATGATCGAACCGTCGCCGAACTTGCTGCGGATCTGGCTGATGGCTTCTTCGGTCGCCTTGAACCGCTCGTCCTGTACGGGTGCTTTGGCCATAGGGTTGATGATGTCATTCCAGCGAACGCCGGGATGAGACAGGGAATGATGACTGATGAATTATAGCTGACGGGACCGTCCAATCACACCCCGTCTTTCGATGTCAACATTGTAGATGAACGAAAGGCGAACAGCGCAAGAAGGCATATGTGGATAACACCTCTTTGCGCTGTTCGTCTTGAGCGAGCGGAGCGCGTCGAAGGATCTCTGCCCCTCCGTACGCGAAAGCCTCCCTTGCGGGAGGCTTGTCTCAACGCATCGCGGTCGCGGTGCCGGAGGCGGTCACGCCGCGCTCCTCGACCACCACCTTCAGCAGGATCTCCTGCTCGCGCGAGTGGCGCTTCTTGGCGATGACCCGCAGGTGCGAGACGCCGGGCGGGAGGTTCAGCACATCCTTGAAGCTCCCGTCCGTCTCGATGGCCACCGGCTCGCTGTTGACCGAGAGGTCGACCTCCGGTTCCGTCAGGCCTTCGATGACCACGCGGTTGTCCGCGAAGACCTGGTCGTCGTGCGGGGAATAGAGCGTCACCTGCGGCGGCTTGAGGATGGCGTGGACCGAATAGGCGAAGTAGCCGACGATGGCGACGAAGACGGTGCCGAGCGCCACGGACTTGAACAGGATCGGCGCCGCGACGAGGCTGCGCCCCTCGACGAAGTTCACGGGACGGCCCGCAGGGGGCGTCTCCGCGGAGACGGCCATCTCCTTCAGGAGGGCGTCGGACGCGGCCTCCGGATCGATGCCGTAGTGCCTGGCCAGCGTCTTCACGAACTTCTTGGCGTAGACGGGCTCGGGCAGCTTGCCGAGGTCGCCCGTCTCGAGCGCGAGCACGAACTTCTTGCCGACATGCGTGAGACGCTCGATATCCTCGACGGACTCCCCGCGGCCCTCGCGGGCCGTGCGGAGCGCTTCGCCGATCGTCAGGTCATCGAGGGATTTCTGCTGGAATGCCACCATAACGGGAAATACGGATTCAGTTCCTCCCGAACCGCCTAGACGACGCGGTCATCCGGCATCTCGCCGTCCAGTTCGTCGCCCTCCACCTCCTCCTCCGCGGCGCCTTCAGGGCGCGCCACCAGGATTTCGCGCGGCTTGGCGCCGTTGCCGGGGCCGATGACGCCCTTCTCCTCGAGCAGGTCGAGGATGCGCGCCGCGCGGGCATAGCCGATCTGCATGCGGCGCTGGAGGAACGAGGCGGACGCCCTGCCGGCCCGCACCACGATGTCTTGCGCGTCGTTCAGCAGCGGTTCGTCGTTGCCGCCGTCGTCCGCGAAGGCGACGCCGTTGGAGGTCGAGCCGAGGCGGTCGACGATCTCGTGCTGGTAGTCGGGCGCGTCGAACTCGTTCTTGATGAAGTCGGTGACCTTCTTGATCTCGAGGTCGGAGATGTAGGTGCCCTGCAGGCGCTTCGGCTTCGAGAGTTCGGCGGAGGTGAAGAGCATGTCGCCGCGCCCGACCAGCTTCTCGGCGCCCAGCGAATCGAGGATGGTGCGCGAGTCGGTGCCGGAGGCCACCGCGAAGGCGATGCGGGCGTTGAAGTTCGCCTTGATGAGGCCGGTGATGACATCGACCGACGGGCGCTGGGTGGCGAGGATCAGGTGGATGCCCACCGCGCGCGCCATCTGCGCCAGGCGGATGATGCAGGTCTCGACCTCGTTGGCGGCGGAGGAGACCATCAGGTCGGCGAGCTCGTCGATGACGATGACGAGGTACGGCATCTTCTCGTCCGCCGCCTCGTTATAGGAGGCGATGTCGCGCTTGCCGAAGCGCGCGAGCTGGGTGAAGCGCCGATCCATCTCGCCGATGGCCCACTTGAGCGCGTTGACCGTCTTCGGGACCTCCGTGATGGCCGGCACCAGCAGGTGCGGGATGTTGTTGTAGGCCGTGAGCTCGACGCGCTTCGGGTCGACCATGATGAAGCGCAGCTCGTCGGGGCCGTAGCTGTAGAGGAGCGAGACGATGATGGAGTTGAGGCAGACCGTCTTGCCGGAGCCGGTCGAACCGGCCACGAGCATATGCGGCATCTTGGTGAGGTCGGCGAGCCAGGGCTTGCCGGCCACATCCTTGCCCAGCGCGATGCGGAGCGCCGCGCGCGATCCGCGGAATTCTCCGGACTCCAGGATCTCGCGCAGGTTCACGATGGCCACCGCCTGGTTCGGCACCTCGATGCCGACGAGCGACTTGCCCGGGATCGGCGCCTCGATGCGGATCGGATGCGCGGCGAGCGAGAGCGCCAGGTCGTTGTTGAGCGCCGTGATGCGCGAGAGCTTCACGCCGTCGTGCGGCTTCAGCGTGAACTGGGTGACGGTCGGGCCGATGGAGACCTCGCCCATCTCGCAGGGGATGCCGAAGTTCTCGAGCGTCTTCTGGATGACATGCTGGTTGCGCCCGATGTCGCCGGAAGTCGGCTTGGTCGACTTGTTGTTCAGGAGGTCCAGCGGCAGCGAGACCTTGCGCCAGATCTTCTTCGGCGCGGCCGAGGCGTGATCGCCGGCGATGACCGGTTCCGCCACTCCGGCCTCGGGGAGCGGCTCGTCCTTCATCTCCTTGGACGCGAAGGCGGGTTTGGCCTCGGCGGGCATCGGGGCGCCCGGCGCGCCGATCGTGCCGCCGTGCTCGCCCGGCTTCTTGCGGACGAATTCCATGAGCGCGCGGTGCGGGAAGACGATCTTCTCGAGCGAAGTCTTGAAGAGCAGCAGCAGGGAGGCGAGGATGCCGCCGCCGATGACGATGGCCGCGCCCCAGAAGCCGAGGCCGCGCTCCAGGAGGAAGCTCACGAGCATGCCGAGGTAGCCGCCGCCCGTCTCGAGATCCTTGCCGTAGGCGACGCCCTCGGGATGCGCGGCGACGAGATGGATCATCGCGCCGACCGTCAGGATGAGGAGCGCGGCGCCGAGCTTGGCGGCGGCGTCGAAGGTCTTCGACTCGCGCTTGAGGCGCCCGACGGCCACGAAGATCAGGAAGACGGGGAGAAGCGGGGAGAGCCGTCCGAGCGCGCCGCGGCCGAAGGCGTTCAGGTAGCCGCCGATCATGCCGGCCATGCCGAAAGCCGCCAGGGTGAAGAGCAGCGCCAGGATGACGAGGAAAATGGTGAAGAGCCCGCGCCGCGTTTCGGGGCTCAACTCGATGGGGTCGGGGCGCGGCGTCTTGTCCGGGTGCTTGCCCTTCTTTCCGTTGCCGTTGCCGCCGTTGCCGTTCTTCCGTGATTTGGCCATAGGCTGAAATACCTGAAATGACAGGCGTATCGTATCACAAAAAAACCCCCTTGAAAGGGAGTCGTCTGATGTGAAACGCCGCCCCTACAGTCCGTAGGGGCGGCGTGCTGAGTGCCTTCCGCTAGCTCTGGCCGTTCGAACCGTCGGTCGGTCCGGCGGGCAGCTGGTCCTTCAGGGACGCGAGGTCCGCGAGACCCAGCTTGGGCGCGCGCTCCTTCTTCTCCTTCTTGGCCTTGGGGGCCTCGGTCGGAGTCGGGGAAGCGCTCGCCTCGGGCTCGATCACGAGGCCTTCGCCGTCGGTCAGGAGACCGGCGCCGGGGTCCTCGAGGCCGAGGCCGACGGTGAGCTGGCGGGCGATCTCGTCGCTCCGGTCGTCCGGCGTCGCCTCCTTGGAGGCGTCGCCGAGCTTCTTGGAGCCGAGCTTCTCCCGCTTCTTGCCGTCGGACTTCTTGCCGCCGCCCTGCTTCTTGCCGTTCCCGTTGCGGACGGCCTCCTCGACGGTGACGGTCAGCGCCGGGTTCTTGGGCCCGTTGACGACCTCGTCGAAGTGCTCCTGGGAGCGGTGCATCTCCTCGGCGGCCTTCCGGTCGCCCGACTCGAGGCTCCACTGCATCAGGAGCGAGGCGTTCATGCCGTAGGTCAGGGCCTGGGCCTTGCCGAACAGCGCCTCGATCTTCTTGGCCGGGAACACGCGTTCGATCGTGCGGGAACGGGGGTACGGGTTCCCGCCGTCATCCTGGTCGGCCAGGTAGGGGTTGCCCTCCCGGTCCACCATGCTGACGACATCGAGCGCGATCCGGATCCCGTTCTCGACGCGATCCATCTCGAACAGGATCTTGACCCGCTTGGCGTGCCGGTTCGAGACGTCCCGGAGGCGGCCCTGGTCCCAGCAGCGCTGGAACATCCAGAGGTGGGCGTCGATCGACGACCAGTGGATGTCGAAGGCGTCCCGCAGCATCTTCCGCTCGTCCTTGTAGAGGTGGAGCAGGACGCTGGGGTTCTTCCAGGTGTCGCAGATCAGCAGGCTGAACTGGCCGGGGATGACGACGATCTCGAAGCGGGAAGTGACGGTGTTGTTCTCGGACATGGCGATCTCCTTGGTCGTGCCGGCGTTCCGGCGGGGTTGGGTGCGTCGTGCGGGCGAACGGGGAGAGTCCCCGCCGCCTCTCGTGCGCGAAGTCTGGTGACGAGTTCTTGCGGAATTGTCAATGTTCCGTAGGGACCTCCTTAGGAAAAATCTTCCCAGGAACGGTTTGGAGGCGTTAGTTGGCGCGATCCGCCGAAGCGGGACGCCTAGCGGAGCCGATCGCAGGACGGTTCCAGCCGGAGCCGGAGATGTCCTGTGAAGTTGGATCCGTCCGTCTGGGGCCCTTGCGGGTCATGGCGGAATGCACTCCTCCAAGTCGTTCATGGGAAGATCGGGTTCTTCCGAAGGAGCTGGGGGGTCATGGCCCGCGTCTCGCCGAAGCGATGCGTTCCGCGGACGGACGCCGTGAGGATTTCCAGCCGGAGCCGGAATTCCACGCAGCGCGTCGTCCGTGCCCAGCGCAGACCCGAAGGCCTGTCAGGGCGGACCCACCATGTCGCTCGGAAGAACCGTCTCGATGCTGACCGGACAGCATAGCATGGCAGACGGTTTTTGTCAAGATGTGCTGGCAAACAATGGGCATAAACGCACTATTTAAGCTGGAAAAGTGTCATTTGGAGCTGTCATTCAATGACGGGAGCCGAGAAAATTGACACGAAACGCGCCGAGAAACGACCCGAAGGCTTTTCCATGATTCCGCCTGTGCAAAGCTTTGATGAATTCGCTTGGATTCGCGTTTTTTCTGCCTCCTTGACATGTTCGCCGTTTTTCTCTTGACAGGGGATAAACCCGATGTTATGCTCCGTGTGAAATCAACGCCGTGCTCACCGTTTCCCGCACCAATTAGCGAAAATCCTCGCCCCGGGGAAAGGGGCGGGCGTTTTCTTTTTTGCGTCGGGAGGCAGGAAACGCGGCGGCGATGAGCCACTGTCCGACCTCATCGGCTGAACTGTCCGAGGATCCGGAGTGGGGTTTTATTCACCCCTGGTTTTCGTTCTCGCGAAAACCGTCACTCCCGTCCCTGCGGTATGCAGATCAAGCGCACCCGGCCGAAAACGAGGGAACGCGTCTCGTTTTCGAAACTGAAGGAAGTCTTCGAGCTTCCCGACCTGATCGAAGTCCAGAAGGATTCGTACGCCTGGCTCTTCAAGGAAGGCCTCCGCGAGCTGTTCGACGAAGTCTCCCCGGTCAAGGACTTCATCGGCCGCGACCTCGAGCTCACCTTCCTCGACTACTATCTCGACGAGCCGAAGTTCGACGAGAAGACCTCGATGGCGAAGAACCTCACCTACGAGGCCTCGCTCCGCGTGAAGACCCGCCTCGTCAACAAGCGCACCGGCGATGTCCGCGAGCAGGAAGTCTTCCTCGGCGACTTCCCGGTCATGACCGACCGCGGCACCTACATCGTCAACGGCATCGAGCGCGTCGTCATTTCCCAGCTCGTCCGCTCCGCCGGCGTGTTCTTCACGCATGAGGCCGTCCGCGGACGCAAGTATTTCGGCGCCAAGATCATCCCGAACCGCGGCGCCTGGCTGGAGCTCGAGACCGACGCCAACGATGTCATCTGGGTGAAGATCGACCGCAAGCGCCGCGTGGCCGTCACGGCCCTGATGCGCGCGTTCGGCTATTCCACGGACGAGGAGATCCTTCCGCTCTTCGCCGACATCGACACGCACCCGAACCACAAGTACATCGAGGCGACGCTCGGCAAGGACGACGCCAAGAACGAGGAGGACGGCCTGCGCGAGGTCTACAAGCGCATCCGCCCGGGCGACATGGCCACGACCGACAACGCCCGCTCGCTCATCCACTCGATGTTCTTCAACTTCGACCGCTACGACCTCCACCGCGTGGGCCGCTACAAGTTCGCCCAGCGCTTCGCGAAGTCGGTCACGAAGGACGAGATCAAGAAGTCCGAGCACCGCATCCTCAAGAAGGAGGACATCGTCGAGATCGTCCGCGAGATCATCCGCCTGAACAACACCCAGGAGGACTCCGACGACGTCGACCACCTCGGCAACCGCCGCGTCCGCGCGGTCGGCGAGCTCGTGCAGAACCGCCTGCGCGTCGGTCTGGCGCGCATGGAGCGCATCATCAAGGACCGCATGTCCACGATGGACATCACCCAGCTCACGCCGTCCAAGCTGATCAACGCGCGCCCGGTCATCGGCGTCATCCGCGAATTCTTCATGAGCTCGCAGCTTTCGCAGTTCATGGACCAGACGAACCCGCTGGCCGAGCTCGAGCACAAGCGCCGCCTCTCCGCCATGGGTCCCGGCGGCCTCTCGCGCGAGCGCGCCGGCTTCGATGTCCGCGACGTGCACCGCACCCACTACGGCCGCATCTGCCCGATCGCCACGCCGGAAGGACCGAACATCGGCATGGTCGGCCACCTCTCCACCTACGCCCGCATCAACGAATACGGCTTCATCGAGACGCCGTACCGCAAGGTCGTGAAGGAGAAGGACGGCCGCACCCGCGTCACCGACGAGGTCGTCTACCTGAACGCCTTCCAGGAGGAGAAGGCCATCACCACCGCCGCCACCACGCCCATCGACGAGAAGGGCTACTTCACGCAGGAGAACGTCCCGGGCCGCCGCAACGGCGAGCCGGCGACCGTCGCGTCGGACACGATCGAGTACATGGATGTCAACTCGCGCCAGATCATCTCGGTCGCCACCGCCTGCATCCCGTTCCTCGAGCATGACGACGCGGTCCGCGCGCTCATGGGCACCAACATGCAGCGCCAGGCCATCCCGACCATCAAGCCGGACGCGCCGATCGTCGGCACCGGCATGGAGCACCGCGCCGCCCGCGACTCCGGCCATGTCATCTGCTCCGAGATCGACGGCGAGGTCACCAAGGTCCAAGGCGACCTGGTCGAGATCACGGCCGACGACGGCGTCCGCAAGGAATACCGCCTCGACAAGTTCGTGCGTTCCAACCACTCCACCTGCATCAACCAGCGCCCGATCGTGGAGCCCGGCATGAAGGTCAAGAAGGGCGACGCGCTCGCCGACGGTCCCGCGACCGACGGGGGAGAGCTCGCGCTCGGACAGAATGTCCTGGTCGGCTTCCTCTCGTGGGAGGGCTACAACTACGAGGACGCCATCATCCTCTCCGAGCGGATGGTCCATGACGACCGCTACACCTCCATCCACATCGAGAACTACACGATCGAGGTCCGCGAGACCAAGCTCGGCCCCGAGATGGTCACTTCCGACATCCCGAACGTCTCCGAGGAGAAGCTCCGCAACCTCGACGAGAACGGCGTCATCCGCATCGGCGCCGAGGTCGCCTCGGGCGACATCCTGGTCGGCAAGATCACGCCGAAGGGCGAGACCGAGCTCTCCGCCGAGGAGAAGCTGCTTCGCGCCATCTTCGGCGAGAAGGCCCGCGATGTCCGCGACACCTCCCTGTATCTGGAGCACGGCGAGCGCGGCAAGGTCATCGACATCAAGGTCTTCTCCCGCGAAGCCGGCGACAAGCTCTCTCCGGGCGTCATCCAGGCCATCCAGGTCTCCATCGCCGACCTCCGCAAGATCCAGGTGGGCGACAAGATGGCCGGCCGCCACGGCAACAAGGGCGTCATCTCCCGCATCGTCCCGGTCGAGGACATGCCGTTCCTCGAGGACGGCACGCCGGTCGACATCCTGCTGTCGCCCTTGGGCGTCGCCTCGCGCATGAACCTGGGCCAGATCCTCGAGACCCATATGGGGCTCGCGGCCAACGCCTTGAGCTACCGCGTGATCACGCCGGTCTTCAGCGGCGTCACCGAGGCGCAGATCAAGGGCGAACTCGACAAGGCGGGCCTCCCGACCGACGGCCAGATGCGCCTCTTCGACGGACGCACCGGCGCCGCCTACGACCACAAGGTCACGGTCGGCTACAAGTACATGCTGAAGCTCAACCACATGGTGGAAGACAAGATCCACCAGCGCTCCATCGGCCCGTACTCGCTCATCACCCAGCAGCCGCTGGGCGGCAAGGCGCAGTTCGGCGGACAGCGCTTCGGCGAGATGGAAGTCTGGGCTCTCGAGGCGTACGGCGCCGCGCACACGCTCCAGGAGATCCTCACCATCAAGTCCGACGATGTCCCCGGCCGCAGCCGCGCCTACGAGAACATCATCAAGGGCGAGCCGATCAAGAAGCTCAACATCCCGGAATCCTTCAATGTCCTCGTCCGCGAGCTGAAGGGCCTGGCCCTCGATGTCGAACTGCTCAAGCAGCGCGACAACGGCGACTACGAGAAGGTGGAGATGGATTCCGAAGAGCCCACGGCGCCTCCTCGCGCCTAGCCTGAAACACTATGATGCGACAAGAAGCCAAGGTCCTCGACTTCGACGCCATCCGCCTCAAGATCGCTTCCCCGGAAGTGATCCATGACTGGTCCTACGGCGAAGTCACGAAGCCCGAGACCATCAACTATCGCACCCAGAAGCCCGAGAAGGGCGGCCTCTTCGCCGAGGAGATCTTCGGCCCCTCCAAGGACTGGGAGTGCTACTGCGGCAAGTACAAGAAGGTCCGCTACAAGGGCATCGTCTGCGAGAAGTGCGGCGTGGAAGTCACGCACGCGCTGGTCCGCCGCGAGCGCATGGCCCACATCGACCTCTCGAGCCCGGTGGCCCACATCTGGTTCCTCCGCAGCATCCCCGGCAAGATCGGCCTCGTGCTCGACATGTCGGTCATGAACCTGGAGAAGGTCATCTACTTCGCGAACTTCATCATCACGAAGGTCGACCTGGAGGCCAAGCTCCAGACCGTCGAGGCGCTCAAGCAGGAGTACAAGGGCAAGCGGAAGATGCTGGAGAACGAGGCCGAGCGCCAGCTCTCCCAGCTCCGCGAGCGGAACGCCTCCGAGAAGGACATGAAGAAGGCCATGGAGGTCAACGACGCCAAGATGGCCGCGCTCGAGGAGGACTACACCGACACCATGCGCGAGCTCAAGGAGCTCGAGCCGATGCGCATCATCTCCGAGCATGTCTACCAGACCTGGTCGCTCAAGTTCGGGCACCTCTTCGAGGCCTCGATCGGCGCGGAGGCGATCTACGAGCTCCTCAAGGCCGTCGACCTCAA
This sequence comes from Candidatus Paceibacter sp., assembly GCA_020724945.1. Classification (GTDB taxonomy): domain Bacteria; phylum Patescibacteriota; class Patescibacteriia; order SG8-24; family DYFX01; genus DYFX01. Next base: position 8,824 of record DYFX01000006.1, on the reverse strand, counting down.
GAAGACCATCAAGCAGCTCGAAGGCGAGCTGGTCGAGGCCTTCGGCGCCAAGAAGGACAAGCTCGTCCGCCGCGTGAAGCTGCTTCGCAGCCTCGAGCGCAACAAGATCCGTCCCGAGTGGATGATCATGACCGCCATCCCCATCATCCCGCCGGACCTCCGTCCGATGGTCTCGCTCGACGGCGGACGCTTCGCGACCTCCGACCTGAACGACCTCTACCGCCGCGTCATCAACCGCAACAACCGCCTCAAGCGCCTCCAGGAGCTCAATGCCCCTGAAGTCATCTCGCGCAACGAGAAGCGCATGCTGCAGGAAGCCGTCGACGCCCTGATCGACAACAGCGCCCGCCAGTCGAAGACCGTCATCGCCACGACCGGCCGCAAGCGCCAGCTCAAGTCGCTGGCCGACCAGCTCAAGGGCAAGCAGGGCCGCTTCCGCCAGAACCTGCTCGGCAAGCGCATCGACTACTCCGGCCGCTCGGTCATCATCGTCGGACCGCGCCTCAAGCTCCACCAGTGCGGCCTGCCGAAGCGCATGGCGCTCGAGCTCTTCAAGCCGTTCGTCATCGCCCAGCTCATCAAGCAGGAGCTCTGCCACAACATCCGCTCGGCCAACCGCTTCATCGAGTCCGGCCGTTCCGAGATCTGGGACATCCTCGAGGACATCACGAGGAAGAGCTTCGTGATGCTCAACCGCGCCCCGACGCTCCACCGCCTCTCGATCCAGGCCTTCCAGCCGACCCTGATCGAAGGCAAGGCCATCCAGCTGCACCCGATGGTCTGCCCCGCGTACAACGCCGACTTCGACGGCGACCAGATGGCCGTCCATGTGCCGCTGACCGAGGAAGCCAAGCGCGAGGCCGGCGAGCTGATGCTCTCCGCCAAGAACCTGCTCAAGCCCGCCACGGGCTCCCCGCCGCCGATGGTCAACAAGGACATCATCTGGGGCATCCATTACCTCTCGCGCTTCACGGAGCGCGCCGACGGCACCAAGAAGGCGTACGCCTCCCCGAGCGAGGTGCGCCTGGCCTACCAGTCGGGCAACATCAAGCTCAACGAGCGCATCCTCTGCCGCGTCGAGAAGGGGGAGAAGCCCGTCGAGACCTCGATGGGCCGCATCCTGCTGAACGATCTCCTTCCGGAAGGCCTGCCGCGCGTCTCCGAGGCGCTCGACACCAAGAAGGCCGCGGACCTCGTGCGCCTCTGCATCGAGCTCCACGGCGTCGAACGCGCCGCCGCGCTGCTCGACGACTTCAAGGAACTCGGCTTCCACTACTCGTCGCGCTCCGGCTTCTCGTGGGGCATGGACGACCTGCCGACGATCCAGGGCAAGCCGGAACTGCTCGCCGAAGGCGAGCGCCGCGTGACGGAAGTCGAGGAACAGTACGGCGAAGGCCTCCTCACCCAGCACGAGCGCTATCTCCAGATCGTGAAGGTCTGGACCGAGATCAAGGACCGCATCACCAAGCTCGCCAAGGAGCAGCTCTCCAAGGAAGGCTCCGTCGCCTCGATGATCGAGTCCGGCGCCCGCGGCTCCTGGTCCCAGCTGACCCAGATGGTCGGCGTGAAGGGCCTCGTGGTGAACCCGCGCGGCGACATCATCGAGCTGCCCATCAAGAAGGGCTTCAAGGAAGGCTTCGATGTCCTCGAGTTCTTCATCTCGACGCACGGCGCGCGTAAGGGCCTCACCGACACCGCGCTGCGCACCGCCAACGCCGGCTACCTGACGCGCCGTCTCGTCGATGTCGCCCAGGATGTCATCGTCCGCAGCGAGGACTGCGGCGCGGAGGAAGGCATGGTCATCACCGCCGCCGAATCGAAGGAGATGGGCGAGACGCTCGCGGCCCGCACGGTCGGCCGCTGCGTGCTCGAGACCGTGAAGCACCCCGAGACCGGCAAGGCCATCGTGAAGGCCGGCGAGATCGTCACCGAGGCGGACGCCCGCGCCATCGCCAAGCTCGATGTCCCGTCCATCACCGTGCGCTCCGTCCTGACCTGCAAGGAGCAGAAGGGCGTCTGCCAGAAGTGCTACGGCTACGACCTCGGCTACAACAAGCTCGTCCGCATCGGCACCGCCGTCGGCATCGTCGCCGCGCAGTCCATCGGCGAACCGGGCACCCAGCTCACGATGCGCACCTTCCACACCGGCGGCGTCGCCGGCAGCGACATCACCCAGGGTCTCCCGCGCGTCGAAGAGCTCTTCGAAGCGCGACCGCCGAAGCGCAAGGCCTTCGTGGCCGATGTCGCCGGCGTCGTGAAGATCCACGAGGTCGAGCGCCGCGTCATCGAGACCCCGACCGGCGAGCGCATCGTCGACAGCCTCTCGGGCTCGAAGATCATCCGCATCAGCCACACCGAGGAAGCCGAACTCAAGTTCAAGGCTCCCAAGGGCGACGAGATCGCGGTCAAGGACGGCGAGAAGGTCGCGCAGGGCCAGGCGCTCGTGAACCGCAAGGACGGCACCAAGGAATGGGCTCCCTTCAACGGCGTCGCCAAGGTCGCGAAGACCTCCGTCACGCTGACGGGCGAGGCCGCCAAGGAGACGGAATATGTCATCCCGCCGGGCTTCACCCTCTATGTGAAGGACGGACAGGAAGTGACGCCGGGCGACGCGCTCACGGAAGGCGACCTGGACCTCCAGGAGCTCTACAAGTACAAGGGCCGCGAAGCCGTCCAGACCTACCTGACCCACGAGACGCAGAAGATCTACTCCTCGCAGGGCCAGAAGCTCAACGACAAGCATGTCGAGGTGATCATCCGGCAGATGTTCAGCCGCGTGTATGTCAAGGACGCCGGCGACACCGAACTCCTCCCCGGCGAGACGGTCGAACGCGCCATCTTCGAGGAGGAGAACCGCCGCGTGCAGGAGCTCAAGAAGACCCCGGCCGAAGCCGACGAGC
>DYFX01000006.1:0-5914 GCA_020724945.1 Candidatus Paceibacter sp. | reverse complement strand
TGTTCCTCGGCATCACCAAGGTCTCGCTCTCCACGGAGAGCTTCCTCTCGGCCGCCTCCTTCCAGGAGACCGCCAAGGTGCTCATCAACGCCGCCGTCTCCGGCAAGCTCGACAAGCTCGAGGGCCTCAAGGAGAACGTCATCATCGGCCGCCTCATCCCGGCCGGCACGGGCTTCCACAAGCTCGGCGAAGGCGTCATCGGCATCGACGACATCATCTCGCCCGCGCTCCTCGACTAGAGGCGTCGGCGAGAAGCGAAACGCCCCCGCAAGGGGCGTTTTGCCGTATTGACAGGACGGCGGACATCGGGTACGGTCGCGCGGTCGCCAAGGAGGATGCATGGACCGCGTGCCGCGCTTGCCGGCGCTCGAAGACCTTTGGAAAGCGCCGGCGCCGGCGCCGCTTCCGGATCCGCCGCGACCCGTCAGGGCCGGCACGGTCCTGATCGCGCTGCCGGAACCCTACGCCTGGATCGTGAACCCCGGCGCCCGCCTCGGCCGCCGCGCCCGCCGCCGCGCCCGCCGATGGTTCGCCCACCAGGCGCGTTTGAGCGCCTTGCGCGGCGCCTGCACCCATCCGGATCTCGTACGCGTGCTCTGGGCGGACTGGTCCGTCACCGCGGTCTGCGCCGCCTGCGGACGGCACGGGAATCTCCTGCCGGTCCCGGCGGTCGGCGATACGCTCGTCATCCCGCGCGACCTCGAGGAGTTCCTGGCGATGACGGGCATGCGTTCCTTCAGGACGGGACTCTCCGGCATCGCCCCATGACGCGGCTCGACCGCGTCTTTTTCGTTGACGGAATCCCCCGATTCCGATGAGATGGAGACGGAACCTTCCAGGAGGACGAGATGCCGAAGACGACGAAGGGGTACGCCCGCGAGATCCGCGCCATCAACGCGAGGTTCCGCCGACTCAAGAAGAAGGACGGGCCCATGGCCGACCGGCTGATGACGCGCAAGGACGCGCTGATCGACGCGATGCAGTCCGGCTGCGCGCATCCGGCCGTCATCGAGACGCCCGGTTCGCCTTCGAACGGACCCTTCAGCCTCGGCGGGGGTCCGATGCGGCTGTGCGCCGCCTGCGGGCTCGCCGAACGGCCGTCCGTCCCCGACGGGTACGCGGCGCTCGCCGTCCGCGCCGAAACGCTCGCGCATGACGCCTATCTCGTCGTGCAGGGCCGGACGCTCAAGCGCCTCGGCATCAACCTCTGACCCTCGTACGAGGGTCGTTTTCATTGACATTTCGGCCTTATTTTTGGGATACTCAACGCGTTACTCTCGATGGAAAGATATGGGACGCCACTGGCAGAACATCAAGCTCGGAAAGGGGAAGCTCGACGCCCAGCGCGCCGCGAAATTCACCCAGCTCTCGCGCGCCATCACGATGGCCGCCAAGGAGAAGGGCGGAGATCCGGCGATGAACGCGAAGCTCTCCACGGCCATCGAGAAGGCCAAGGAAGCCTTCATGCCGAAGGACAACATCGAGCGCGCCGTGAAGCGCGGGACGGGGGAGCTCGAAGCCGAGCAGCTCGTGGAGCTGCTCTATGAGGGCTACGGCCCCGGCGGCGCCGCCATCCTGGTCGAATGCGTCACCGACAACCGTAACCGCACGGCGACCAACGTGAAGACCGCCTTCACCCGCAACGGCGGAACGCTCGGCGCCTCCGGTTCGGTCGCGTGGATGTTCGAGCGGCGCGGCGTGATCGAGATTCCCGCCTTCTCGCTCGAAGGCAAGGATCCGGACGAGGCCGAGATGGCGCTCATCGAGGCCGGCGCCGAGGACATCGAGCGCGACGAGCAAGGCTGGGAAGTCATCACCTCGTTTTCCGACTTGGGTGAAGTCCGCGCGAAGGTCGAGAAAGCGGGATTCAAGATCTCTTCCGCCGAACCCGCCTACATCGCCAAGGATCCCCTGAAGGTTCCCGAAGACCAGAAAGAGGCGCTCACGGAACTCCTCGAGGCGCTCGACGCCGACGAGGATGTGAAGGATGTCTACACCAACGCCGACCTCTAACCGTACGCCCGTGATCATCCTCGGCATCGATCCCGGCACCGCGCGCGTGGGGTTCGGACTGCTCCGCAAGGAGGGGTCGAGGTTCATCCATGTCGCGCATGGCTGCCTCGAGACGCCCAAGGGGACGCCGCATGCCGACCGCCTGTCGTCCCTGCACGCCGAGCTCGGGAAGATCGTCGACCTCCACAAGCCGGCGCTCGTCGGCGTCGAGAAGCTCTTCTTCCAGAAGAATGTCCGGACGGCCATGAGCGTCAGCGAAGCCCGCGGCGTCACCCTGCTGGCGCTCCGCGACCGCGGCGTTGCGGTTTCCGAGCACACGCCGATGCAGGTGAAGATGGCCGTCACGGGCTACGGCGGCGCCGACAAGCGCCAGGTCCAGGAGATGGTCCGCAAGCTCTTCTCCCTGAAGGAGATCCCGAAGCCCGACGACGCCGCCGACGCGCTGGCGATCGCCTACTGCGCCGGGGTCTCCATGACGCGTCCTGTGCTACAATGAGGCCATGATCGGCCGCAAAGGGGGAGCCATGAGCACGAACCTGACGATCCTCGCCATCAGCGCGGGCCAAGCGCTGACAGGCGCCTTTTTCGTCGTCTACGGGAACCCGCGTTCCCTTTCCGGGATTCCTGCCCCGACCGATTGGCGCTGGACGGTTTTCGTGATGCTTCTCGGCATCGGCGGCGTGCTGATGTTCATCGCCAAGGGCATCATCCGGCCGCGCTGGCTCCGACTCGCTCTCGGTCTGGTCGGCGTGGTGCCGATGCTCTTCGGCATCGTGAACGCCTATGTCTACGGCGTCTCCAGCGGGTTCCTGTACCTGCTGCTTGCGGCAGCGGCCGTCGTCTATTCCCTTTCCATCGATGAGCCGGAGCCCGGCGAGAAGCAGCGGTTCCTGCTGATGTTCCTCGCCTCCGCGCTGCTCGTCCTCCAACCCTTCGCCTTCCTTCTTTTGGGCGAAGGCGCCACGGCCGTCGTGCCGCTTCCTTTGATGTTCGCGATGTCCGCCCTCGGTGCCTTCGCCGCCTGGGCGCACGCACGCCGGACCGGCAGCGTCTACGACCTCACCGGGCGGTTCTCGCTGGCGGCGGCGTTCGCGGTCTTGTCCGCCGGCGCGTACATGCTCAAGATGCCCCTGCTCATGGTCTCCTTCGCGCCGATCGCCGTCATCCTCGCGTCCCACGGCCTCCTCCGCCGGTATCGGCTCGGCCTGCCGGACAAGCCCGGGAGCCTGACCGATGAGGGCGCCGCCGTGCGTCAGTTCGAGGCGCTGGCCGAGATGCTGGCGTGGTCGACATTCGCCTTCGCTTTCATCCATATGCTGTTCGTGCCGAGCGTCATCGCCGTCCGCTCGGTGCTCTTCGTCCTCTTCGCAGGAGCCTTCGCCATCTTCTCCATCCAGTACCGCCTCTTCCGGCCGGAACGGATGAATTTCAGGCACATGTATCGGTCATCGATCGTCAACGCCGTCCTGCTCTCGATCATCTGTCACTTCACCGGCGGCATCTCGAGCCCCTACAACTGGTTCTTCATCTTCATCCTGATGAGCGGCTCGATCGCGCCGCACCCCAGGCGGATCCTGCACCGGCTCGGCGTCATCCTGGCCTACTACCTGATCGAGACGCTCTATTTCATCGTCAACGGCTTCTTCACGCGCGACCTGATCGTGAACCACCTGATGATCGAGGTCTTCGTCCTCGGGCTCACGGGCATGTATGCCTACCACCTCTCCGTCCGGCGCAGGAAGATCGACGCCGACCTGATGGAGGTGAACGAACGCGTGCGGAAGGCGCTGGAGCGGGAGACGGCGGCCAAGACGCTCATCGCCCGGCAAGCCGTCGATATCGCGCTCGCCAAACAGCGCGACGAGGCCATCCTCGCGTCGTTGGCCGACGCCGTCGTCGTCTTCGATGCCGGTGGGTTGATCGACTCCCTGAACCCCTCGGCGGAGGGACTCTTGAGGCTCGCGGTCCGCGACGCGCGGGGCAAGAGGCTCCGCGACCTCATGCCCATCCGCCAGGAGGACGAGCCGGACTTCCGGCTCGGCCAGTACATGGATGCGGCCAAGAACGGCAATGCCGTCCCGCTTCCGGAAAATGTCTATCTCGAGCGCGAGGACGGGCGGCGCCTGTACCTCAAAGGCGTCATCCTGCCGATCCTCGACGACGCCAGGCGCGTCACGGGCATCGTCATGACCATGAGCGACATCACCCATATCCGCGAGGTGGACCTGATGAAGACGGGCTTCCTCTCCGTCGCCGCCCATCAGCTGCGCACGCCCCTTTCGACCATCCGCTGGTACCTGGAACTTCTCAACGACCCTTCCGAGGGAAAGCTGAAGAAGAATCAGAAGATGTTCGCCGAGAACGCCTACCTGTCGCTTCGGAAGATGGTCGGCCTCGTCAATCGGCTTCTGGCGGTCACGCGCCTCGAATCCGGCCGCGTGCCGTTCCGCCCGGAACCGACGGACATCGCGTCCATGACGAGGGATGTCCTGGAGAGCCTGCGGCACAAGCTCGAGGAAGGGCGTTACGAGGTGAAGACGGATCTTCCCGACCTGCCGAGCGTGCCGCTCGACCGCACGCTCGCGCGCGAAGTGCTGATCAACCTGCTCGAGAACGCCATCCGCTACACCCCCTCCGGCGGACGCATCGCGATCGACGCGAAGGATGAAGGCGATGCGATCGCCTGGAGCGTGACGGACACGGGTATCGGCATCCCGAAGGCCCAGCAGGAGAGGATCTTCGGCAAGTTCTTCCGCGCCTCCAACGCGGTCGAGCACAGCTCGGAAGGCAGCGGGCTCGGCCTCTACCTCGCGAAGTTCATCGTGGACGCCTGGGGCGGGACGATTTCCTTCTCGTCGGAAGAGGGAAAGGGGACGGCCTTCCGCGTGACGATCCCGAAGGCCGGAATGAGGGCGAAAGAAGGACAAGTCAGCCTGAACGCTTGAGAGTTCCGTTATGAAGAAGAAAGCCCTGCTCATCGAGGACGATCGCCCCGCCGGCGAAGCCTTCGCCTACATGCTCAAGAAGGTCGGTTTCGAGGTCGCCCATGTGCGGAAGGGGGAGGACGCGCTGGCGGAAGCCGAGCGTCTGAAGCCCGATGTCGTCCTGCTGGACATCCTTCTCGCCGGCGCGATGGACGGGTACGGCGTGCTTGCCGAACTGAAGGCGCACCCGCTCCTGGCGCGCGTGCCGGTGCTCATCGTCACGAACCTCGGGCTGATGCAGGACATCGAGCGGGGCAAGAAGTCCGGCGCGAAGGAGTATCTCGTGAAGTCGGATTGGTCGATCAAGGATATCGCGGATCTCGCGATGGCGTATGCGGAAGGGAAGGCGGACATGATTGACGCGGGCCGCCGTTCCTGATACAACTTCACCGTCCGCGGGCGTAGCTCAATGGTAGAGCACCTGCCTTCCAAGCAGGCCACGACGGTTCGATTCCGTTCGCCCGCTCCAAAAGAGGCTGTTCGCGCATGCGGCCGGCCTCTTCTGTTTACGGGCGAAAAGGAATCGAAAAAGACCCGACGCGCGTCGGGTCTTTTCGCGTCTTAGTGGAGATCGTCCTCGCGGTTCAGACGGTCCTGGATGGCCTGCAGCGCGGCGTCGGTGAGTTCCGAGTTGACCAGCTCTCGGAAACCCTCATCCTTGGTGAACAGCTCGCGGAACCTCGCGGCATGGCGGACGACCCAGCCCTCCTCGCCTTCGGGGCTTCGGCTCATCAGCATCGCCTGGACGAGATAATCGTGATTCTTGTTCTCGGCCGGATTCCTGGACTTGCGCGTCTCGGGCGGAAGGTCGGGATTGAACTGCATATGCAGGAATGGTGGCAGAAAAGAAAAGACCCGTCCAATCGGACGGGTCACCAACCCTTGAGGATCTCGCGCGCGGCGTTGTAGCCGGGAAT
>DYFX01000005.1 GCA_020724945.1 Candidatus Paceibacter sp. | reverse complement strand
AACCGGCCTTGGCGAGCAAGGCTTCGACATAGGCGCGGATGGGGTCGTGCGCGAAAACGGACACCGTCGGAAGTCCCTCCATACCAGGACAGTATAGCGAAAAAGCGGCCGGCGGCGAAGTTGCGGCACCGCAACGAAAAAACCTCGGCTTTGAACCGAAGTTTCTTCATGGCGGGCCAGACGGGATTCGAACCCGCGACCTTCTCCGTGACAGGGAGACGCGCTAACCGGGCTGCGCTACTGGCCCAAATGCATTTGGACTGCCCTAATATAGCAGGGGTCGCGGAGACTGGCAAGACCCGTACGATAGGCCTCGTTCCATCCTAAAAAGCCGTCCGAGACGCTTGATTCATCCCCTTTCATCGGTTAAGGTCATGCGGCCACTTGGCACAGGAGGTACGCATGAAATCGATCTTTCTCATCTGCCCCGTCCGAAACGCCTCGAAAGAGGCTCTCGCGGCCGCGAACGCCTATGTCGCCGGCCTGGAGGAATGCGGACACCGCGTCCACTGGCCGCCGCGCGATACCGACCAGGACGACCCGGTCGGCCTCCGGATCTGCCGCGACAACGGTCGGGCGCTCCTGGCGGCCGACGAGGTCCATGTCTGGTACGACCCCGCGAGCCAGGGCTCCGTCTTCGATTTCGGGATGCTGTTCCTGGCCTCGGAGATCATCGGTCCGAAGAAGCGGGTGGTCATCGTGAACCCGGAAGCCCTGCCCCCGACCGACGGCAAGAAGAGCTTCCAGAACCTGCTGCGCGCGCTGGCGGCGGAGACGGCCTCGTGACCGCGCCGCGGAGCTTCACCGTCGCGACCTACAACATCCTCGCGGACGCGTACATCCGTCCGGAACGCTACCCGCGATGCGACCCGAAACTCTTCGCGTCGGCGACGCGCCGACCGAGGCTCGTGGAGCGCATCATCGGCCTCGATGCCGATGTCGTCTGCCTCCAGGAGGCGGAGTACGGCGCCTTCGCCGCCATCGACGAGGCGCTCCGCCCGCGCGGCTATGCCGGCCGCTGGGCCCACAAGGGGCGCGGCAAGCCGGACGGCTGCGCGACCTTCGTCCGCGCGCCGTTCGCCTGCCTGGAATCGCGCGTGCTGGTCTTCGATGACGGACACCTCGCCGACGGCCCGTCCGGCCATGTCGCGCTGAAGACGCTCGTCGGACGGAACGACTGGGCCGTCACGATCGTCAACACGCACCTCAAGTGGGATGCGCTCGACGCGCCTCCGGAGCGCCGCTACGGCCTGACGCAGGCCGCGGCGCTCCTGGACGGCATGCTCACGAGCGCGTTCCCCGTCGTCGTCTGCGGCGACTTCAACGCCGAGCCGTCGAGCCCGCTCCTCGAAGCGTTCGGTCGCGGCGGCTTCGTCGACGCGCATCCCGCGTCGGCCGCGACCTTCAACACGGCGAACGGCCCCGCGAAGCTCGACTTCCTGCTCCATCGCCTCGACCTCTCCTCGTCGCCTCGGCCGTCGCCGCCCATCGACGCGGCGACGGCCCTGCCGTCCGCATCCGAACCATCCGACCACATCCCGCTCGTCGCGCGCTTCACGCCGAGCTGACGCCGCTCCCGCTCGAGCGGCTTTTTCGTATATGATGGAGGCATGACCATCCTCCACTTCCAATGCCTGAAGGACGCGCCGGACCGCGCGGTCGAGACCGAAGCGATGCTCGAAGGACTGCGCGTCGAGGCCGCATCGCTCCGCGTCGTCCGTCCGTTCGTCGACCGCGTCGACGCGTCCGTCCTCGAGGACGCCGCCGGCGTGACGATCGGCGGCGCCGGCTGGGCCGCCTTCGACGACATCCCGCACTACGACGCGTTCCTGGAAATCGTGCGCGAAGCCCGGCGCCGCGGCATCCCCATGCTCGGCATCTGCTTCGGCGCGCAGACGCTCGCGCATATGGACGGAGGCGCCGTCGTCTATGACGGCCCGCGCGAGGAGTACGGCACCATCGAGGTCTTCCGCGGCCGCTCCGCCGAAGACGACCCGCTCCTCGCCGGCACGCCCGAACGCTTCCCGGCGCAGGCCTGGCACCACGATCGCGTCGCCGCCCTGCCGCCGAGCGCGAGCGCGCTCGCCTGGAGCCAGGACGGCGCGGTCCTGCAAGCCTTCCGCTTCGACGACGAGCGCACCTGGGGCGTGCAGTTCCATCCCGAACGCACGGCCGAGACCTTCGGACGCCTGCTCGAGACCCGCACGCCGCCCTCGGACGCCTGGCCGATCGAGCGCATCCGCGCCTCGCTCAAGCCCTCCCCCATCGCGCAAGGACTCCTCGCGCGCTTCGCCGGGATCTGCGCCGGCCGCTGACGCCCGCCTTGCCTCGCGGGCGTTTTTCGTCTACCCTTCCGCCATCGACCTTTCCAAGGAGACCGCCGTGCCGAACCCCGCCTACTACCCGCTGCGCGAGATCCTCGAGTTCCAGCCGGAACCGAACCGCTCGGCCTGCCTGCGCCTGTACGACGAGAACGCGGAACGCTTCAGGACCGCCCGGGGCTCCTCGCACAACCATCAGGCCTGGATGGGCGGCTACCACGGCCACATCGAGGACATGCTGAACTGCGCCATCCTCTTCTACCGCACGGCCGCCTCGACGGGCAGGCCGTTGCCGTTCGCGCTCGCCGACGCCATCCTCGCCGTCTTCCTCCACGACCTGGAGAAGCCCTGGCGCTTCGACTTCGTCGACGGCGAGTGGCGGAACACGGGCCTCATGAAGACCAAGGCCGACCGCGCCGCGTTCCGGTGGACGAAGATCGCCGAATACGGCATCGTCCTCACGCCGGAGCTGGTGAACGCCGTCACCTACGCCGAAGGCGAGGGCGACGACTACCGGCCCGACCGGCGCGTGATGAACGAGCTCGCCGGCTTCGTCCATATGATGGATGTCATGAGCGCCCGCGTGTGGCACGACCGTCCGCGAGCCGGCGACCCCTGGTCGGACGGCGGCTGAACCGAAAACGAGGCTCTCGCCTCGTTCTTTTCGTTTCAGGAACCGTTCGCCTTCTCCTCTTCCTTCAGCTTGATTTCCGCTTCCTTGCGCGCGGGATAGAAACCGAAGAGCGAGAAGAGCACCAGCGCCGCCAGGACGATGCCGAGCAGGTTGACGGCGAACAGCGACAGCGTGCCGATGAAGACATCCAGCGCGCCGAGCGACAGCGCGACGCCTCCGGCGGAGAGCGGCGGCAGGAGCGCGACGGCCACGGCGACGCCGGGGAGCGCGGCCGACAGGTTCGGGCGCGCGAAGGCGAAGGTCGCGGCCGCGCCGGACGCGATGGCGATGATGAGATACGCCAAGGACACTTCCGCGCGCGACAGGATCTCCGTATTCAGGTAGCGGCCGTTATGGAAGAGCGACATCGCCACCGCCGCGCCGACGACCAGGAGCACCGAAAGGCCGATGGTCGTCGCGGCGCGACGCATCAGGTGGAAATCCGCCAGCGCGACGCCGAGCGCGAGGCTCAAGATCGGCGAAAGGAGGGGCGCCACGAGCATGCCGCCGATGATGACGGCGGCGTTGTCGACCAGGAGCCCGGGGACGACGATGGCCGTGGCCAAGGCGAGCTGGAGGAAGAAACCGGCGTTCGGCGCGCTCTCTTCCAGCAGGCGGTCGATCGCCTTCTTGCGATCGTCGACGGTCAGGGTAAGGATATCGGGGCGTGCCATAGGTCATTCGCTCGCGTTCTCTTCCGCGCCTTCATTCAGGAGATCGGCCTCATCGACCACGGTCCCGATGCCGCCGCACTTCGGGCAGTTCTCGGCGACGCCGGGCGGTTCCTGCTGTTCCTCAAGCGTGGGGACGGCATACTGGCATTCTTGGCAGACCTTCGGCATATCATTTCGCCTGCGCCCAAGCCTTCAAGGTCTCGTAGTCGACGGCGCCGCAGATCTTGGCGCCGGTCTCCTCGTTGACGAAGAAGGGCACGCCGCCGCAGCCGCCGTCGGCGTCGTGGGTGGCGCGGAGCTTCTCGTTCGCGTCGTCATGCCAGGTCTCGAACTTCTTCACCTCGACGCCGAGCTCCTTCTCCAGCCGTTCGACGAGCGGCGCCATGCGGACGCAGTGCGGGCATTCCGTACCGTAGAATTCCAGGAGGGCCATAGGCGGGCGTGACATTTCGTATCCGCCTTGACTGTAGCACGGACGCCCGATAGGTTGGAAGCGGTACCTTACGGAAGGAGGCCGCATGGCCGGATCCAAGCTCTTCACGAGCCTCATCCCCGCGACGGAACCGAACGACGGCAAGATCTTCGCCTCGAGCGTCGCCTACTCGCTCTTCCACCTCGGGGTGATGTGGCACGCCTACCTGACGGGCCACCACACGCCGCCGTATTCGCTCATCGTCATCCACACGATCTTCGTCGGCCTGCTCTACGCGCTGCCGAAGGAGTTCGACCGATGGAAGAACCACAAGACGGCGCCGGCCCCGAACCGACCCGGACACATCCTGGTGCTCGCCTGGCTCGCGAGCCACGCCGTCATGGCGGTCTGCGCCTACGGCACCCAGGGGCGCTACGGCCAGCCCGAAGGCATGACCGACATGACGGCCATCCTGCTCGGCACCTTCAGCGTCACCTACCTCTCGAAGCGGATGCATCTGCACAAGACGCGCTGTCCGCCCGCCGCCGAGGCTCCGCCTCCGGAGACCGAAAAACCGCTCCCGCAGGAGCGGCCTGTCCCGTGACCCGAAGGGTCCACGGGTTTTTTCTATGACTTGGCGACCGGCAGGCGGACCGTGAAGGTCGTCCGTTCGCCCGGCACGCTCTCGAAGGAGATGATGCCGTTCATGCCTTCGACCAGGCGTTTGGTGATGAACAGGCCGAGGCCGCTGCCCTCGACGGCGCCTGAAGTCTTGGCGCGCCAGAACTTCTCGAAAAGATGGTGCTGCTCTTCCGTCGGGATGCCCGGCCCGTCGTCCGTGACATCGTAGCGCATGTACGGCTCCTCGCGGGAAACCTTCACCGTGACATGGCCGCCCTGCCTGTTGTACTTCACGGCGTTCGAGACCAGGTTGACGAGCACCTCGTTGACGCGGCGCTCGTCGGCCAGCGCCATCGGGACGAGGCCTTCCGGCGCCTCCACCGCGAGATGGACCTTCTTCTTCTCCGCGATAGGACCGAGCTCCTTGAGCGCACTCCGCGCGGCCTCGACCAGGTTGACGAACTCCTTCTTGAACGGGATGCGCCGGGCGTCGAGGCGCGCCATGTTGAGCAGATCCTCGACGAGCGTGCTCAAGTTCTTGCTGGCGTTCATGGCATCCTCGAACGCCTGGCGGATCTCCTTCGACATCTCGCGATCGGAGACGGATTCGAGGCTCCAGCGGATGGAGGTCACCGGCGTGCGCAACTCATGCGCCGCCACGAAAAGGAACTCATCCTTGAGCTTCAGGACATCGTTCTGCCGCTCCAGCTCCTGGCGCTGGGCGGCCTCGAGCGCCTTGGTGCGCTCGTGGACCTTGTTCTCGAGCGAGGCGCGTTCGGCCTTGAGGGCGGCCGCCATGGCGTTGAACCGCTCGGCCAGCACCTCGAGCTCGTCGCCCGTCCGGATGTCGAGGCGGACATCGAGGTCGCCGGCCATGAGCCGCTCGGTGACGCGCGCCAGCTCCGAGACGGGGCTGAAGATGCGCGTGATGACCATGTAGGTCAGGTAGCCCGCCAGGACCAGCGACGCGATCAGCACGATGGCGATGAGATTCTGCTGGCTCAAGTTCAGGACGCGCGCGACGGCCTGCTCGTCGATGATGAGGTTCGTGACGATCGTGTACGCCGTGATCATCAGGACCTCGAAGAAGATGACCATGGCGGCCACCTTCAACCCGACATTGATGCGGAGGCGGCGCTGCCGCGACGACGAGGCCATAGGCTTCCAGTATAGCACTTACGGGATCTCCCGGATCTCCACGCGATCGGCCAGCGCGCCGACGGGCTCGCCGCCGACCACGACGGCCTTGTCGCCGGAAGCGGCCAATCCGAGGCGCTTGGCTTCGGCGGCGGCCGCGGCGAAGAAGCTCTCGGCGTCGCCGGTGCGAGGCAGGAGGACGGGTACGATACCCCAGGAAAGGCAGAGCTGGCGCATGACCCGGGCGTCGTCGGTGGCGGCCATGATCGGCGTTTCCGGACGGAAACGGCTGACGATGCGCGCCAGGTCACCCAAAGCCGAGGCGACCATCACGAGCTTCACCTCGACATCGCGGACGAGCACGTTGGCGATCTCGGACACGGCCTCCTCCACGGAGCGCGCGTCGCCGCGCCGGTGCTCGACATCGAGATCGTCGAGCGACGAGGCTTCGGTCTCGCGCGCGATCTTCGCCATCATCTCCACCGCCTCGACCGGATACTTCCCGCCGGCCGTCTCGCCCGAAAGCATCACGGCGTCGGCGTGATCGATGACGGCGTTGGCGACATCCGAGACCTCCGCGCGCGTGGGGCGCGGGTTCCGGATCATCGAATCGAGCATCTGGGTGGCGACGATGACGGGTTTGGCGATGTCGCGGCATCTGGCGATGAGGCGCTTCTGCTCGATCGGCACCGCGGCCGCGTCCGTCTCGATGCCGAGATCGCCGCGCGCGACCATGATGGCGTCGACCGTCTCGAGGATGGTCTCGATGTTCTCGATCGCCTCGCGCTTCTCGATCTTGGCGACGATGCGGATCGGCGACTCGTGCGCCCGCGCGAACCCAGGGGCGGATTCCGCGGCCTTGATGAGGGCGCGCAGGTCGTCGATCTCCTTGGCCGAACGGACGAACGAGAGGGCGATGAAATCCACATGCTGGGCGACCCCGAAGACGAGGTCCGCCTTGTCCTTCTCCGTGATGGGCGAGACCGTGAGGTGCGAGTCCGGGAAATTCACGCCCTTGTGCGAGGTGAGGACGCCGCCGTCGATCATCTCGCAGGCGACTTCGCGCCCCTTCACCTCGATCACCTTGGCCGAAAGCAGGCCGTCGTCGAGCAGGATGCGCTCCCCGGCCTTCACGTCCTCATGCAGCTTCTCGTAGGTCACCGGGAGCTTGAGCGCGGGGATGTCCGCCTCGCCGGTCGTGAAGACGACGCGCGCCCCGTTTTCGAGCTTCACGCCCTCCTTCGGCAGGTCGCCGACGCGGATCTTCGGACCTTGCAAGTCCTGCAGGATGGCGACGGGCGCGCCGAGTTCCTCGGAGGCGGCGCGGATCTTCCTGATGAGCTCCGCGTGGTCGTCGTAACTGCCATGCGAGAAGTTCAATCGGGCGACATTCATGCCCGCCGCGACGAGCGCGCGGAGCGTTTCCGGAGCGGCGGACGCCGGACCGATGGTGCAGACGATCTTGGTGCGCTTGAAATCCATAGGGAACGGTCAGGGCGTAAGAGGCAGCTCCGTCAGCGTCGCGCGGACGACGAGTTCGTTCGTCTCGCGCAGGAGGCGGATGGAAACGGTGTCGCCGGCGCGCTTGCGGGCGATGGCGCTCGCGAGCGGACGATCCTCGCCGAGCGGCGCGCCGTCGATGTCCAGCAGGACATCGCCCGCCTTGATGCCGGCCGCCTCCGCCGGAGAACCCGGCAGGACCGCCGCGCCGTCGCCGGACCCGCCGCCGACGACCAAGGCGCCCGCGTCCACGGAGAGGCCGTTGGCCCTGGCCGATTCGCGCGTCAGCATGACATACCGCACGCCGAGCCAGGGACGCACGATGCGCCCCTGCGTCTTGTAGCTGTCGATGACGACCTTGGCGGCGTCGATGGGGATGGCGAAGCCGATGGATTGCCCAGAGCGGTTGACCGCGGTGTTCACGCCGACCACCTCGCCGCGGAGATCGACGAGCGGGCCGCCGGAGTTCCCGGGATTGATGGCGGCGTCGGTCTGGATGGCTTCCTCGATGACCTCCGCCTCGCCGAATCCCCCGCCCGCGATGACGCGGCGGTTGATGCCGGAGACGACGCCCTTGGTGACGCTGTTGCTGTATTCGGAAAGCGCGTTGCCGATGGCGATGACCGTCTCGCCCGCCTCGAGCTTCGAGGACTCGCCGAGCGGGGCGACGGGCAGGTCCTGGGCCTCGACCTTGAGGATGGCGATGTCGAGGATGGCGTCGACCGCGACGACCGTGGCCGGCAGGACGCGGCCGTCGGAGGTCGCGGCCTCGTAGTCCGCTTCGGCATCGGCCACGACATGACGGTTCGTGAGGATGAGCCCGTCGGCGGAGATGACGAACCCCGTGCCGCCGCCGATCTGCCGCTTCCCGCCCTGCTGCGGCTCCGGCATCTCGGGCGGACCGAACCCGAAGAACTCGAACGGGAAGACGCCCGTGCTGTTGTACAGCTTCGAGACATCCTTGCTGACGATGATGCTGACGACCGACGGCGAGACCTCGCGGACCGCGTCGATGACCTGTCGATCCTCCGCGGAAACGGGCGGCGCGCTTTCGACGACCGGTACCGCCTCGCGCCAGGGATAGTGCTTCTCGTTGAGCGAGATCGCGAACAGCACGCCGAAGGCGGAACCGGAAAAACTGCCCAGCAGGAAGCTGGCGACGATGACATACGCCAAAGGCCTCCGGGGCGGCTTGATCGGGGTCGACTCCTCCATACGGTTCCTCGCTAGCGCTTCTTCTTGTTCTTGGCTTTCGGCTTCGCGCGCGGCGCCTTCGCGCCGGCCGTCCTCGCCAGGTGCTCGAGCGCCTCTTGGAAGGTCTTCACATCCTCGAAGGCGCGATAGACGGACGCGAAACGGATGTACGCCACCGTATCCACATGCTTCAGGCGGTTCATGACGATCTCGCCGACCTCGCGCGTCGTGACTTCGTTCTTCTTGCGGCGCTGGAGATCGCGCTCCACCTGGTTGACCAGCTCATGGAAGGTTTCCGCGGTGATGGGGCGCTTCTGCAGCGCCTTGCGGAGGCCTCCCTCAAGCTTCTCGCGCATGTAGGCTTCCCGCCGTCCGTCGCGCTTGATGACGGTGAGGTCGAGGATTTCCGCCTCCTCGACGGTCGAGAAGCGGAAGCTGCACTTCAGGCACTGGCGGCGGCGGCGAATTCCCATCCCGCCCTGGGAGAGGCGGGAGTCGATGACCTTGGTGTCCTTATAGTTGCAGGCGACGCAGCGCACAGAGGTCTAGAGCATCTTCTTCCGGATGAACGCCGGGATGTCGAGCTCTTCCTCTTCGGCGGCGTTGGCCGGGGCCGGGGCGGCCTGGCGGAAGCGCGAGGGCTGGGGCTCCGGTTCGAGCGATTTGATGCGGCGGGGCACGCCGGCGGGCGGCTGCTGCTTCGGGGTTTCCGCGACCGGTTTCGGCGCGGGCGCGGCCTGGAACGGCGAGGCGGCGGGCGCAGGGGCCTGTTTCGGGGCGGCGGTCAGCGAGCCGGCCGAGAGCACGCTCTTCATCGACGCGCTCATGGACGAACGCGACTGGCCGTCGAAGCCGGTGGCGACGACCGTGACCTTGATCTCGTCGCGCATCGATTCGTCGATGGTCGCGCCGAAGATGACCTTCACGTCGCTGTCGGCGTTCTTGGTGATGACCTCCGCGGCATCGGCGACCTCCTTCATGCCGAGATCGGCGCCGCCTGTGACGTTGAAGAGGATGCCGCGGGCGCCATCGATGGCGACCTCGAGGAGCGGGCTCGCGATGGCCTGCTTGGCGGCCTCCGCGGCGCGGTTCTCTCCGGAAGCGCGGCCGATGCCCATGAGGGCGGAGCCCTGTCCGAGCATGATGGTCTTCACGTCGGCGAAGTCCACATTGATGAGGCCCGGCACGGTGATGAGTTCGCTGATGCCTTGGACGCCCTGGCGCAGGACATCATCGACGATCTTGAAGGCGTCGAGCATCGAGGTCTTCTTGTCGATGAGGCCGAGCACGCGGTCGTTCGGGATGGTGATGATGGTGTCGAGGCGCTCCTTGAGCTCCTTGTAGCCGCTTTCGGCCACATCGCGGCGCTTCGCGCCTTCGAACGCGAACGGGCGGGTGACGACGGCGACGGTGAGGGCGCCGAGGTCGCGCGCGATTTCCGCCACGACGGGGCCCGCGCCGGTACCGGTGCCGCCGCCGAGGCCGCAGGTCACGAAGACCATGTCCGCGTCCTTCAAGGCTTCGCGGATCTCGTTGGCGCTCTCCTCGGCCGCGCGCTTGCCCATCTCGGGGTCCATGCCGGCGCCGAGGCCGCGCGTGACGGTCTTGCCGATATGGAGCTTCACGGGCGCGTGCGAGTGATGCAGCGCCTGGACATCCGTGTTGACGGCGATGAACTCGACCCCCCGGATCTTGGAGGTGATCATGCGATTGACGGCCGAGTTGCCGGAGCCGCCGACGCCGACGACTTTGATCTTCGCGAATGTCTCGACTGCGGGTTTGACTTCGCCCATACGGTGCGCGCGTGCGGTTAGATGTTCTTCCTTGAAATCGTACACGAAAAAAGCACCGGTTTCAACGGTGCTTGAACAGCCGATTTGTTCAAGATATCCCCTAAGGAAGCAGGGATTTCAGGAGCTTCTTGAGCTTGTTGCCGATCTGCATGTCGCCGAAGCGCCCCGCGAGGCCCGCGCCGCCGCGCGCCGACTCGGAAAGGTGGTGGCCCCAAAGCACGAGGCCGGTGGCCGTCGAGAAGGCGATGTCGTTGGTGCGGTCGGTGATGCTCGAGACATTGACCGGGTAGCCGAGCGCGGCCGGAAGGCGGAGCTCGGTCTTGGCCATGTCGACGAGGCCGTTGAGCTTCGCTCCCCCGCCGGTCAGGATGATGCCGGCCGGCAGGCGGCCGCTGCGGTCGATCTTCTTCAGTTCCTTGTCGATCTTGCCGAAGATCTCCTCGACGCGCGCCTCGATGATCTCGGCGACGAATTTCTTGGAGACGACCTCATCCTCCTCCGCGCCGAGGTCGGCGAGGCGGATATCCTCCTTCTTCACCTCGCGCGACGAGGCCAGGCCGTGCTCGATCTTCACGCGCTCGGCGACTTCGATGGAGGTGCGGAGCCCGATGGCGATGTCGGAGGTGATGTGGTCGCTTCCGATCGGGAGCACGACGGTGCGCAGCGCGTCGCCCTCCTCGAAGACGGCGAGCGAGGTGGTGGAACCTCCGATGGACGCGACGGCGACACCGAGCTCCTTCTGGCGCGGCGTGGCGACGGCCTCGGCGGCCGCGAGGATGCCGAGCACCACATCGTCGATCTCGATGCCGGTGCGATAGACGCACTTGGTGAGGTTCTTGAGCTGGGACGAGAGGCTCTGGATGATCTGCGCGTCGACCTCGAGCCGGATGCCGGTCATGCCGACCGGATCCTTGATGCCGGACTGGCCGTCGACCGTGAAGCTCTTCGGCAGCACATGCAGGATCTCGTAGTTCAGGGGCGTCGCCACGGTGCGGGCGGCCTCGAGGGCGCGATCGACATCCTCCTCACGGATCTCGCCGTCGGAGCGCGAGACGGCCACGACGCCTTTGGATTCCTGGGAGACGATATGGCTGCCGGAGATGCCGACGAAGGCGCGATCGATCTGGACCCCGGTCATGCGCTCGACTTTCTCGAGGCAGGTGGATACGGAAGAGATCGCGTCTTCGATGGAGGTGATGACGCCCTTGGCGACGCCGACCGAGGGCGCCTCGGCCGCGCCGATGATCTGGATGGCCTCGCGGCCGGAACCTGAAGACGACCGCTGTCCGACGGCGACGCGCACCGACGATGAGCCGATGTCGAGTCCGGTGATGATGTCGGAGGCGGAAGACTTGGCCATGGGTATCGCTAGAACTTCTCGGCCACATGGGGCCAAAACACCAAGATGCCGACGAGGAGCGCGCCGACGGAACTGACGAGCACCGCGCCCGCCATCATGTCCTTGATCTGTTCCGCATACGCGTGGATGCGCGGCTTGAACAGGTCGACGAGCCGTTCGACGGCGCCGTTCAGCAATTCTAGCACGAGCGTGAAGGCGGCCACAACGACGACGAGCGCCTTCTCGCCCCGCGAGAGGTCGAACAGGTAGACCAAGACCGCCAGGACGGCGGCGGCGGCGAGCTGGAGACGGAAACTCTGCTCCTCCCTGGCGAGGGTCGCGATGCCGTTCCAGGCGAATTTCAGGCTGCGGGCGAACCGGCGGGGATCAAGCATAGCCGAGTCTCTTCAGGATGCGTTTCTGGAGGCCGAACATCTCCTTCTCTTGCTTCAAGGTCTCGTGATCATGGCCGAGCAGGTGCAGGGTGCCGTGCACGACCATGAGCGCGAGCTCGTCGCGCAGGGCCTTCCCGGCTTCGGCGGCCTGGCGCTTCACCTGCGGGACGGAGATGACGATGTCGCCGAGCAGTCCGGCATTCTCGCCGACCCAAGCGCCGTCGTTGCCGAAGGAAAGGACATCGGTCGTCTTGCGCTTGCCGCGGTGCGCCGCGTTCAAGGCGATCATTTCCTCGTCCGCGACGAACACGACGCCGACTTCCTTGACGGCCTTGGCCTTGGCGCCTCGCAACGCGCCTTCGACGAGCTTTCCGACCCAGGCGTCGCTGACCGGCGCCGCCACGCGTCGGGCGACGGATACCGTCACCTTCATGGCTGCGCGCTGAAACTGTTGATGAACATCGTGAAGGTCGAGCGGTAGAGGATGCCGAGGTCCCCCGGGACATACGACAGCCTGTAGACGGCGCCGCCGCCGAGATCGGCATAGGCGACGAGGACGCCGTTCTCGTCCGGACCGCGCAGGAGCTCCAGGCCGCTCTTGGTCGTGGTCTGCGCGACCTCCGCCGCGGAGACCGCCGAGTTCCGGCTCAAGTACCAGTCGAGCAGCGACTGGCCTTCGGGGTTCTCCTGCACGAGGACGCCGAACGCGTCGCCCGTGATCGCCGCGCGGATGAGGGCGCCGTCGCCTTCAGCTTCGGACCGCGCCGCGTTCCATGCGATCGGGTGCAGCACCTCGAAGGTGCCGTTCGGCGAGGCGTATGCGGCGACGAGTCCGGCTTCGACGAGGCGCGTCGGCGTGAAACCGGCCGGATTGTAGAGGTTCATGACTTCGAGTCCGTCCGAGAAGCTGTCTCCGTCGGTATCCACGATCTGCGGATCCGTGCCGTAGAGCGCCTCTTCGCCGTTCGAGAGGCCATCGCCATCCTCGTCGCCTGCCGGCGCGAGCGCCGCCGGTTCCGGTTCGGGCTCCGGTTCCGGTTCGGGTTCGGGTTCGGGTTCAGGCTGGGGCTCGGGTTCCGGCTGGGGCTGCGGCGTCGTCGGCAGCGTCACGGAAGGCTGGGAAGGCGCGGCGGGCGGCTTGGGGCGCAAAAGGTACCACGCGCCGAAACCGAGTCCTACCACGAGCAGGAGGGCGACGATCGGGATCAGGATCCAGGCCCTGCTCCCCTTCTTCTCTTCCGTCGCGGGCGCCGGCGCCGCCTGCACGGTTGTCGGGGCGGAGCCTGTCGCCGGCACGACCGTTTCCTTCGGAAGCTGGGCTTTCGCCGCCAAACCGTAAAACTGCTCGGGGATGGTGTAGATCACCGGCTCCTTCGGGGTTCCTCCGAGTTGTTTCGGCTGTTCGGCCATGGCGCGGGTTCGTTACGGGGTCGGGATCTCGCCGAGGCGTCCTTCTCCCCTGGGATTGTAGCGGTTCTGCACTTCCTCTCCGTCGCTGAAGCCGTCATCGTCGGTATCGGCATCGAGCGGATCCGTCTGGTAGACCTGCACCTCTTCCCGGTCAGATAGGCCGTCGCCGTCGGTGTCGACGCTGTTCGGATCCGTGCCCAGGACGGCCTCCTGCGCGTCCGTGAGACCGTCGCCATCGGTGTCGACATCCGCCGTTACAGGCTCCGGTTCAGGTTCGGGTTCGGGTTCCGGCTGGGGCTCCGGTTCAGGTTCGGGTTCGGGCTGGGGTTCGGGCTGGGGCTCCGGCGCCGGTTGTTCGGTGCCGGGGGCGAGCGGGACCTCGGCATCTCCGCGCATCAAGAGGAAATACGCGGCGGCGCCTCCGCCGAGCAGGAGGACGAGCAGGAGGAGCACGACCCACTTCTTGCCGAACGGGGCGCGCTCCAGGATGACGCCGGAAGCGCCGACCGTAAGCGGGGTCGTCCCGGCGGGCGGCTGGCCGGGCGCAGGCGGCTTCTCCGACGGGATATCCGCGAAGATGTCGGCCGGTTCGTTCTTGTCGTCGAAGATGAAGATCATAGCGCTAGCGGGTAGTGCGTTTTCCGGCGTTGACGGCCTCGAGATCGGTCATGCTGGGATCGATCGAGCGCGGATTCAAGGGGTTCGACTTCCAGGTATGGACTTCCGAGCCGTCCGTCAGTCCGTCGCCGTCGGTATCCTCCTTGCGAGGGTCGGTACCCAGCGCGCGCTCCTCCGCGTTCGTCAGGTTGTCGTAGTCGCAGTCGAAATCGTCGATGCCGGCGTCGCAGATGGCGTTCGGCGGATTCTCGGCGACCGTCGTCTCGGATTGCGCTCCAGGCGGTTCGCCTGCCGTCCCTCCGGGCGTCGTTCCCGGTTCCGTCGTTCCGCCGCCGGGGATCGGCGTCAGGCCTCCGCCGTTCGCAGGCGTTTCCGGCCCGTCGACGCCGGGCGCGACGACCTCCGGCGCCGCGAGCTGGCTCGCGCGCCAGGCGATGACGCCGACCACGCCGCCCCCGAGGACGAGGACGGCGATCGAGCTGATTATAGCAACCTTTCGATAGTCCATACACTTCGGATCAGTCGGCGTTATCCGGCAAGGTGCTGCTGGTCTTGTTGAGCGAGGTCAGGACGCCGCCTCGGCTCATCGAGAAGATCTCCCAGTAACCGTTCGTCAGCGCCCCGGAAGTGCCCTGGCCGTACACCCAGGATCGCACGAGGCCCGTCGAGCCGTAGAGCCTGACCGTCAGGTTGCGGTTCCGCATGGTCGAGCAACCCGTCTTGGTGTTGGTGCTGCCGGAACCGTTGCAGGCCCAGTCGACGAGCCATGCGCGGAACTTGTTGGTGGCCGTGCTGAAGTAGAGGGCGCCGGCGTCGTTGGCGAAGCGGTATTTCGTGGTTTCGGGAGCGTACGAGAAGCTGTCGCAGCTGATGGCGGCGCCGTTCTCGAAGCACGACAGGCGCGCGTGCGGCGAGGTGTCGACATTCTCGTTGCCCGGACTGGAGTAATAGGTGCCGAGACCGTCGCTCTCGTTCGGCTTGCGCAGATGCAGGTCGAGGTAGCTGCTGCCGATGCTGCCGTCCCACTCGACGACGATGAGGTGCTCGTACGGGCGCAGCTGGGGGACGAGCTTCACCTCCTTCATCTGGATGGTCTGTCCGGAAATGCTCTGCACGGCGGTGCCGAGCGCGCAACGGAAGCCGAACGCGCCGGAGCTGGGCGCCGTCTCCTGGAAGTAGCCGTTCGGAGCGAGCGTCACCGCGCTGCCGTTGATGACCTTGGTGTAGGCCTTGTCCTCATGGACGAAGATGATGCGGTAGCCGGCCTTGCAGGTGTTGAGGTTCGAGAGGCCGGTGAAGGAATAGCTGCCGTCGTTCGCCGAGGTCTTCGTCGCGACCTTCGTGCCGCCGCTCCAAAGCTCGACCTTCACGCCGGGGATGCCCGTGCGGCGGACGGCGTCGGAGACCTTGCCGAGGATCTGGCCGTTCGTGATGCGCGTCGCGCCGGCGCCTTGGTCGCACGATTCGCCCTTCGTCGACTGCACGACGGCGTCGCCGCAGTAGCCGCCGCTCCAGCCGCAGTCAGGAGCGCAGTCGTAGCGCGTGCCGCTCACGGTGGTGGCGTTCGCGTCGCCCACGCCCTCGCACTGCTCGCCGTATTCCGGCTGGACGACCTCGTCGCCGCAGAAGAACGGGCTCGAGATGGAGGATCCGACGCAGGCGTTCGAGCAGCTCGTGCATGAGCCGTCGACGAAGCGGGGCGAGGTGGGCGCCGCCACGGTGTTGCTGTAGGGCTCCGGAACGCATTGCGTGTTGTACGAGAGGCACTGGCCCTCGCCGCCTTGGCAGAACTGTCCCGCCGCGCAATCCGCCGCGCTGCGGCAATCGACCTGCTCGGCAGGCGGCGTCGTTCCGACATACCGCATGCAGACGCCCGGCAGGCAGCCGGCATCGGAGGTGCAGCCCTTCACGCCGGTGTTGTCGGCGGCATTGCGATAGGTCCGGCTGCACCAGCCCGCGACGGGGCCAGGGTCGCACGATTCCGGCGGCGCGTTGATGATCCGGTCGCCGCAGAAGGCTCCGGAGACCGTCTCGATCGCGCAATCGTTCTTGCAGTAGTTGCAGGTGCGGCCGTACTCCGGGACGCAGAGCACCCCGTTGGCCGCGCCGTTGTCGCACTGTTCGACGCCCGCGCGGACGAAACCGTCGTTGCAGACATTGAGGCGGCAGGTCGGCAGGCACTCTCCCGTCGTCGAGTTGGCGGTGCCCTGGTCGCACTGTTCGGCGCCTTCCACCACGCCGTTGCCGCACGCGCCGGACTGCTTGCAGGCCGCCCAATTGTCGAAGGTGCAGGCCTGCGAAGCCGGCGCCGTGGCCGGGAAGCAGCTCTTGGAACGGGTCTGCGGCAGGCCTTCAGGCGTCGCCGCGCAGAGCGCGCACTTCTCGCCTGACGCGCAGTCCGCATCGCGGGAACAGGCTTGCGCCGTGCCGGGGACGGTGGAGGTGTCGAGCAGGGTGGACGCGGACGGGATGCAGACGCCGGAAGCCGTGAGGCGGTTCCCGTCGCACTGCTCCGCGCCGTTGGTCTCGTTGTCGCCGCAGCGGGGTCCCGCGCCTCGGCAGTCCCAAGCGCAGTAACCGTACTGGCCGTTCAACGCGCCGTCGTCGCAGAGTTCCGGACCGTTTCGGACGCCGTCGCCGCAGAAGTTCATCCGATCGGTGCAGACGCGGCCGCTTCCGCATTCGGCGTTGGAGGTGCAGGTGCCCGGCGAGACATCGCCAAGGACATACTGCGGGCGTTTCACGATGTTGACGCAGCGCCGCGCGCAGCCGAGATCGCCGGAACGGCACCGGCCGTATTGTCCGGTCTGTCCGCCATCGTCGCAGGACTCTCCCGCGTACGACTCGAGCGCGCCGTTGCCGCAGACGGCGGCGCCCGGGCACGCCTGCTGCTCGATCCACTGGCAAGAATTATCGCAGCGCTCGACGCTCACGCCGCCGGAGGCGCAGCTGACATTCCTCGTCTGGCCGACCTCGCACGCCTCTCCGCCCTCAAGCAAGCCGTTGCCGCAGACGGCGCCCGCGGCGGGACCGAACAGCGGGACCGTCGCCGGCACGCAGAAGTCGTCCGCGGCGCAGCTCGACGACGCATCGCAAGGCACGCCGGTGGCGAGGCACTTGTTGGAACCTTCCTCGGGGGATCCGGAGCAGGCGTTCACCGTACTGATGCGCGTCTCGCAGAAACCGGTGCCCGTACCCGTCGGGAACCACGAGCAGCCCACCGCGTTCTCGCAGGAAATGGAACTCGTCTTCGCCGCGCAATCGGCCTGCGTCCACGGATAGGCGGTGAACTCGAAGCCCACATTCATGCGGTAGTCGTCGCCGCCGATGGAACGGTACTGGTAGACATGCGAGCCGGCCGGGCAGGCGAAGACGCCCGCGCGATCGTTGTAGCAGGTCGCGGCGTCGAACTTCGGCCGGCAGACATCGCCGGTCCCTCCGACGCACTCGCCGTCCGACGCGCAGGAGACGCGGCTGACCGTACACTCCGAACCCAGCGCCTCGCATCCGTTGAAGGCGTTGAGCGGATCCTTGATCGAGGAAGCGTCGGACATCTGCTGGCTCCAGGACGGCCAGGGAGATGTCGTGAAGCCGCGAATGAAGCTGCCGGATTCGAGGCGCGGATAGAAGCCGGCGGCGTCGCGTTCGTCCTCAAGCGCCTGTTCCATGAGGCGCATGTCCTGCCAGCGGCGCATGTCGCGGCGGATCTTATCCTTGTCGGCGTCGCAATGCAGGCCCTCGGGCGGCGCGTCGAACGCGCCGAAGCAATCGAGGTCGCTCGAACAGGCGGTCGGCGGAGCGTCCGGGCTTCCGTCGCGGGCGATCTGGCCGTCGGGCGTCTTGCAGACGTTCGTCACGCGATCCGACGGCACGAGGTTGGTGTTGAAGCGGACATTCCTGATGAGACGGTTGAAGACCTCGGCCGTCCTCGGGTCGGCGTTGTCGTTGTAGGCGAACACATAGGTGTAAGCCCGAAGTTCGGGATCGCCGTACTTGTCGACGGCGCCGACATACACGGTGCGATCGGCCTGGAGGGCCATGTATCCGTCGACGGTGGTCGCCTGGGTCGCGCCCGAGAAGTTCTGGGCCGCGTACCATTCCTGCGGGGTCAGGCGGTCCGGGTTGTCGTACGCCCGCATGCCGATGGCGTCGATCAGCTTCCACTCGGCTCCGAAGCGGAAGAAGAGGTCCTTGGAAAGGCAGGCGTCGCCTGCGGAGCAGTCGGCATCGCTGAAGCACGACCTGGGCTGGTCGCCATCCCGCGTCTGGCGGCAGAACCGGAGGATCGATCCGCCGAAGCCGGACTGGCCCTGGACCGGAGAAGGCTGAAGTTCAGGAAGGGCGCCGCCCGCGTTATCGCGGCAATAGTAGAACTCGAAGTGCGTCTCGGGATCCACATACGGGGCCCAATCCCCCGTCGCGGGGTCGCGCCGAGGCCACGGTTGTTCGCACAGCATCACGGTGATCTGCGAGAATCCGACCTTCTCCTTCCCGACCGTCGAAGGTTCCAAGATCTCGTCCGCGGTGATGCGCGCCACGGCCACGACCTGTTCGCGCCCGTTGAGGCCCTTGGTCGCCTGGACCACGGCGGAAGGATCGGTTCCGGCCGTGAGGTCAAGGATCGCGCCGGGAGGCGTCGCTTCGGGCACGGTCGACCAGCTCCATGCCCAGTCATAGAAGCCGGCAATCGGCGCGATGGGTTCGAGCTGACCGGCACGATTCGTCATGGCGGTCGCCGCGACACCGAGCGTCTCGGCGGAGGTCTGGATGAGTTCCGTGGCGGGATCCACCTCGACGGAGTCGAAATCGCAGATCTCGGTCCCGGTCGAGAAGGTCTGGACGGTGTCGTCGCCTTCCGGATAGCCGACGCCCTTGACCGACTTCGCGCCGTTCGCGCCGCCGCGGACGGTCACGCGGTACTGACGGGCGGCGTCGAAGAGGGCGCGCGGCACGAACTTCGAGACCGTGCGCTTGCCGGAAGGTCCGTCCGTGACGGCGTGCTGGAAGGCGCCTTCGATCGGCGCGCAGACGGCTTGCGCGGTCGCAGGCGCGCCGAAGAGGGCGCGCACGAAGCGGCCGACGGCGGAGGCCGCGCGGGCGAGCCAGTTCCCGTCTTCCGAACGCGTCACGGCGCCCGAGCAGGCTTCCACGATGATGCCGCCCTGGAGCGATCCGACATTCATCTCCTCGCCGAAGGTGACGACGACGAGGGCGTTCCGGCATTCGTCACCGCCTTTCGGTTCGATGTCCGGCTTCTCCGGGCGCTGGTAGCAGCACGAGCCGGCGCCGCAGGAAAGCCCTGATCCGAACGCGCTGCAATCGCCGTCGTTGCGGCACGCGCATTGGACGCTGACGCCCCCGCTGCCGGTGACGGTCCCGATCGCGGCGGAAACCGAAGCGGTGCAGCTGTTCCCCGCATCGCACTGGTTGAGCGCTTCGACGACCTGGAGCGCATCGATGTTGGCGTCGAGCGACGGCGCTTCGCACTCCTCGCCGCCGCCGTTCTGGATCGCCACGAGCGGATCGGCGGGCTTCACGGTCACCACGGTGTCGCCGCAGAACGCGCGCAGTTCAGGGTTCGAACCGGTCTTGGTGCAGACGGTCGAGCAGCCCGAAGCGGGGTCGCCGTTGGCGGACCCGGCATCGCAGCCTTCGCCCCTGGTGAAATCGATGGTGCCGTTGCCGCACGCGCCGTCGCCCGTGCCCGCCAAGCGGTTTCCGCGCAGGAGACACGAAGGGCTGCAGGCGAAGCCTGGCCGCGTCGGGTTCAGCTCGTCGCCGGCTCCGAGCGCGATCGGCGCGCGGCCGGGGATCAGGAGGTTCGTACCGAGTCCGGACGCCCCGAGGTCGTAGTCGCACTGTTCGCCCGGCTCCAGGAGGCCGTTGCCGCAGACATAGACATCCTGCTTCGAACCTTCCAGCGTGCAGCTCGAACCGCAGCCGTCCCCGCTCGCGGAGTTGCCGTCGTCGCAGGCTTCGCCGACGCCTTGAGAGCCGTTGCCGCAGGCGGAAAGCCCGGCCGCGGAACCCGTGAACAGGCAGGAGGCGGTGCAGCCCGAACCCACCGCGCCGTTCTGTGCGCCGGCGTCGCATTCTTCGCCGCGGTCGGGCTGGACCGCGCCGTCGCCGCAACCGTTCGCTTCGGTGTTGCCGGTCCGCAGGCAGCTGCCGTTGCAGCCGTCGACATTCGGGGTATCGCAGGCCTCGCCGCGCTCGAGCACGCCGTTGCCGCACTTCGGCGTGCCGGGCGGCATGCTGCCGGTCATGAGGCAGGCCGAAGAGCAGCCCGCGGGGAGGACGGGGTTCGTGTTCAGCAGCGCGCCGGGCGGGACATCCGGAAGATAGCGGAAGGCGCGCGGATCGGCCGGCGTCTGCGCCCGGCTCCAACCCCAGTTGAACGAATCGGTCGCGAGGATCTGTCCGGCGGCCGCACACGCGTCCGGAGAACTGCGCGGCAGCGCGGAAATCTCGGAGACCTCTCCGATATACCGCAGCGTGGTCTGCGCGGGCTCGATCTGGATCTTCTGCGGGCCGCAAGGGTTGGCGTTCTGGCGCGTGCGGAAGATCCAGCTGAAGGACGCGTTCTCGAAATTGAGCCCGGTGAGCGGCGCATCGCTCGTGCTCAAGGCCGTCCCGAGGACGGACACGCGATAGAAGGTATTCGGCGCGAGTTCGGGGTTGCCGAAGGTCAGGAGGCGGACGGCATCGTTATACTCGGGCGCGATCGGCACATCGCCTTCGAAGGCCAGGCAGGACTCGTTGCGGCAGCGCTGCATCCGCACATTGGAAAGGACGCTGCCGGGACCGTCGACGCGCATCGGCGTGTTGAAATACGCGAACGCGACGGTGTTCACGCAGGCCTGGTCGCAATCGGCCGGTCCGTAATCGACCACGCGCGGATTGGCATAGTCGACGGTCAGCGAACCGAAGTCGGCGAAGCCGTCGATGGTCGCTTCGATGCGGATCGGCGGGCCCGGATCCGTCTCGGAAACGGGATGCGCGAGCGCCTCGCACTGGCGGGCGCCGTCCATCGGGGTCACGATCGCTTTCGAGGTGTCGGTGGACGCCCACGTGACGGAGCGGCCGTCGCACGAGAGGGCGATGCAGCGTTCCGAGAGGGGGAAGGCGGCATAGGGTTCCACCTCGTCCGCGCCGGCGATCAAGGCGTCCGTCGGGTCCACATTGACGCCGGAGATGGCGCAGGGACCGGGACCGGTCTTGAAGGTCGTGACATAGGCGCCGCCGGCGCGCGAATCGAAATCGCCGTCGAGCTGCTGCGCGGCGCGTTCAGGGACGCCGACGCTGCGGACCTGATCGCGGATCGTGAGACGGAACCAGGTATCCGGCGCGAGACCGCCGATCGGCAGCGACAGCATCGAACGGTCCTCCGCGTCGTACGCGAGGACCTGGGGAGCGCCGACCCCGGCGACCGGGACGCAGGTCGTCGAGATGGCCGGGCCGCTGCCGCAGGCCTCGAGCGCGACATTGTTGATGTTGATGGTCGCCGGATCCATCGGCAGGCTGAAGCGGACCGTCATCGAACCGATGTTGGTGCAGACATCCGTCGCGCCCTTGAAGGGGTTCGGGCTCGGCATGATCGAAGGCGCCGCGACCTGGCAGGTGGCGTTCTCGACGACGATCGGGAAGACGGGGATCGGGCCCGTCGAGAACTGCCAGGCGAAGCCGCCGGCGGCCGCGGCTGCGCCGCAGGAGGCGCGGCAGGCGCCGTCGTCGCAGCAGGTGCGCCCGCTTCCGCACGCGGCATCGCCGCCGGATTCGCGGCAGTCGCGCAGGAGGAAGTTCGCCCCGTTGGAATCGAGCGTGCCGGAAGCGCCGAAGGTGCGGACGCGCACCGGGCCGGTCACCGCGGCTTCCGGGACGGTGGCGGTGATGCTGTTCGCGCTCCACTGCCCGACCGACGCCGCGTTCGCGTCCTCATGGAAGCGGACGGCGTCGGGATGGAGCGTCATGAACGCCGGAAGGTCGGCGGAGGAAATCTCGCCGAACCCGTCGCCATAGAGCGTCGTGGCGATGCCGGCAGGACCGTTGTCGGGCTCGATGCGGCAGATGCCCGGCGGCAGCGGGTCGGTATTGAGGGTGAAGCTGCGCGCGTTCGAGACGCGGCCGTCCGAGCGGACCACGGTGACATCGTAGGCGCCGAGCGACATCGCGGTATTGGCGGGCGTCGTGAAGCGCGACGGCACCTTCACGGTGACGCTCTCGTTCGTCCAATAGCCCGCCGCGCACTGCGCCGGGAAGCTGATGTCGCCGACGGCCTCGCCGGCGGAGCTGCGGAAACGCACGGTGCCTCCGGAGCCGAAGTTGGCGCCGAAGACGGTCATATAGGTGCCGACGGATCCGTCCTCCGGCGTCAGGAAATCGATGCGCGGCTCCGTGCCGGCCTCGGGAGGCTGGACGAGGACGCAGGCGGTGTTGGAGGACTGCCCGTCGACGAGCACGCGCAGGAGATAGTGCGCGCCGCTCGAACCGGTCTCCACATTCGGGACGGTCGGACTCACGCTCGTCTCCGTCCAAGGGTTGACCTGCGACGCTTCGGCCGCCTGGTTCCAGTCCTGGATCTGGCTGCAGTCGGAGGCGGCGCGCGCGAACTGGACGCGCGAGGCCGATTGGGTGGCGCCGAACGCCCGGCCCGTGACCGTGAGCGCCTGTCCGGTCTTCACGCTGGTCGGCGCGACGCCGCAGATGCCCGGGCGTGCCGTGTCGTTGATCTGGAAATCGGTGATGATGGGGCCGTAGGCGTCGTTGGTGGCGTCGGTCCTGCCGCCGGAGGTCGTGAGGGCGATAGGGCCCGTCACCGCGCCTTCCGGCACGGCCACCACGACCCGCCCGCTCGTCCAGGAGTCCGTGCAGGCGGCGAGGTCGCCTTCGCGGTCGTCGGCATCGCCGGCGGCGCCCAAGAACACGACCTTGCCGGGCAGGACGCCGAAGCGTACGCCCGTGACGGTCACGAGGTTGCCGGGGCGGCCGTCGCGCAACTGGACATCGGTGATCTGCGGGCTCTCGACGCACTGGCCGCTCACGCACTGGCCGGACGCGCACTGCGCGTCTTCGGTGCAGGAACTGCCGGTGCAGGCGCCGCAAGAGCCGCCGCAATCGACCGCGGTCTCATCGCCGTCGCGCACGCCGTTGAAGCAGTGCGCCGGACGCACCGTGACGCGCACGGGGTCCGAGAGGGCCTCGTCGCCGTCGATGTTGATGGTGCGGGCGCGGAGCGTGACGGTCCGGATGGGCGCGTAGGGCGCCGTGTCGAGGACGGTCTGGCTGGAATAGGTGGAGGGCGCGATGAGCTGGGCGTTGCCGTCAGCCGAGAAGAAGGCTCCGTCGACGGAATATTCGACCGTGGCGATGCCGGCCTCATCGGTCAGGAGCGCTTGGACGGGCACGAGGCCGCCCGTCGGCACCGATTGGCCGTCGGTCGGGGTCGAGATGGCGACGGTCGGCGGCTCGGTCAGGACAGACGCTCCCGTACGGAAGCTCCGGCTGCAGATGGCGCCGAGTCCGCAGGTGACCGATCCCGTACCGGCGGCGTTGCGCAGTCCGGCGCTGACGGTGACGAGATAATCGGAGTTCGGTTCGAGGCAGCGGCGATCCTCGTTGGGCGCGGGGCACGGCGTCACCGGGCGCAGGCGGATGGTGCTGTTCTCGACGATGGGCTCGTAGTCGACGGCCGTACGGCTCGAACCTTCGACCTTCTCGAGGCGCAGGTTGGCGCGGATGTTGTTGGTGTCGCCGGTCGGCGCGGCGCTGAAGGTGACCGCGGCGGTGACATCGTATTTCGGCAGCGAGCCGCCCGGCTGGATGCCGGTCGGACGGAAGGCGCCGCCGGACCCGCCGAATCCGCCGCCGCCTCCTCCCCCGCCTCCCCCGCCGCCGTCCCCTTGGCCGACGGTGGCGCTGACGAGCGAGTTGATGATGAACGAGGTGATGGCGAACGCCGACAGCATGATGACGAGGCCGATGATGGCGGCCGTGAGCGTCTTCTTGGCGCTCGTGATCTTGGAGTCGTCGCCCGCCGCCGTCATCCACAGGAAGCCGGCGTAGAGGATGAGGACGAGCGCGATCGTGCCGAGCAGGCCGAAAGCGATGCGGATGATGCGGGCGATGGTGATGCGGATGTCGGTGGTGCCGGTGCCGATCGTCTGTCCGATCTCTTCCGACAGCAGCTCGTCTCCCGTGACCGCGCCCTGGGCGAGCGCCGGCTGGTGCGACGCCAACCACAACGCCGGCGCGACGAGCGCCAGCGCGAGGATCCAGATGCGATGTCGGCGGAAGAACGCGCGCATACTATTGGGTGAACCCGCAGGCCGTGAGCGACGGCACGCCGTTGCAGCAGAACGGTTCGCTTCCGGTGCAGACCGTCTGTCCGGCGCCGGGGTAGAAGCAGTTCTGGCGCGTGTCGCGCAGTCCGGAGGTGAGCTGGATGGCGTACGGCTGGTTCATCGAGAGCAGGTCGTGGTTGATGACCGCCTGGCCCTGGTCGGGATCGCCGCCGGCGACCGAGGAGACCGCGCCGCCCTCGATCCAGTAGTTCGTCGGCGCGCCGCCGGAACCCGGAATGAGGCGGACGGTCGAGGTCGTCATGCTCGAGAAGCTCATCAGCTTGGAGAAGGTCGCGGTCATGCGCAGGTCGCGCGGGATCTCTCCCTGCAAGGTCGCGGGATCTTGGGCGACGACCTTCGGCGGGACGAGGTCGATCTGGTTCGAGGTCCGGAAGGCGTAAGCGTAATCATCGTCGGGCGGCCCGTCGGCCATGCCGTCGCCGTCGCCGTCGAGCGAGTTGCCGGCCATGTCGGTGATGCCGTTGGGCGGGAAGATGCCGGTCGGCGGCGTGGCGGTGAGGCCGTCGGCCTTCACGCGCACGGAAATCTGCGCGTTGCCCGGCAGGCAATAGACCTGCTCGCCGCAGGAGTTGGTGCCGCACAGGTCGTTCGTGCGGAACTCGACGCTGCGATACGCGTTGCCGATGGCCTGCACGCCCTGGATGACGGAACCGTCGGCGCGCGTGACGGAGAGCCCTGCCGCGACGCTGACGGGGTCGACGGCCTCGTTGAAGGTCACTTGCACCATCGCGTTGCGCGGCACCGCCTGGTCGCCGTCGTCGGGCACGGTGTAGCTCACGACCGGAGGCGTGAGGTCGAGCACCGTCGAGACCTGGAACTCCCAGAGGTAGCCGGAGTTGAAGGTGCCGGTGAAGGCCGGGGAACCTCCCGCTTTCTTGATGCCGTCGGTCCCGCCGCGCAGCGCGACGGTGTAGAAGACGTTCTCGGAGGGGCTGCCGAAGCACTCCGTCGGGCAGTTCGTCTGGATGAAGGCGAAGGTGCGGTTGTCCGGCGTGGGCACGATCTCGATGTCGCCGCCCGCGAGGCTCTGCGCGAACTTCTCCGCGAACTGGTTCGAGGTGCCGACGACCTGCGACGAGCGCAGGATGGCGGCCGTCGGATTCGCTCCGCCGAGCACGATGGAGGCCGGGTCGATCGCCTCCTTGAAGGTGACGATGACGCGCGTGTTGCGCGGGATGCCGGTGGCGTTGCGCGTCGGATAGTGGCCTTCGACGATGCCGTTGCCGAGCGCTCCGGCCGGACAGGTGGCGGAGAGGCCGATGCAGGCGCGGTCGGACGGCGCGCTCGATTCGCTCGTCCCCGCTCCCCCGCCGCCGAAGCCTTCGCCCAGCAGGCGGCTGATGATGAACGAGGTGATGCCGTAGGCCGAGAGCATGATGACGAGGCCGATGATGGCGGCCGTGAGCGTCTTCTTGGCGCGTTCGATCTTGTCCGCTTCGCCGGCGGCCGTCATCCAAAGGAAGCCGGCGTAGAGGACAAGCAGGACCGCGATGATGCCGAGGAAGCCGAAGGCCGCGCGGATGAGGCGCGCGATGACGACGCGGATGTCTTCGGTGCCGGTGCCGATGACCTCGCCGACGCCCGGGTCGAGGATCTCCTCGCCCGTGATGCCCTGCGCGTGCGCGGCGGGCGCGACCGCCATGTACGCAAAAACCGCCGACACGAAAAGCATCACCGTGAGGGCGGTCGTCGCGAGCGTTCGGGCTGATGGCTTCCTTCCTGGGAGCATGGAACAGGAGGGTAGTGATCCCGGACTAACTTTGTTTTTGCAGGAACTCCTTGACGGCTTTGCCGACCGTTCCTCCGTCGGCCTTCCCTTTCAGGTCTTTCATGACCTCTCCCATCAGTCTACCATATGCGGCTTCTCCCGACAGGCCCAGCGCGGCGGCCTTGGCGGCCACGGCGGCGAGGACCTCGTCGTCGGAGAGCTGCGCGGGCAGGAAGGCGGAGAGGATGGCCAGTTCGGCCTCGGTCTGGTCCTTGAGCTCGGTGCGGCCGGCCTTCTCGAAGTCCGAGAGGGCGTCCTTGAGCTTCTTGACTTCCTTGCCGACGATCTCGAGCACCTGCTCGTCGGACAGTTCCTTCACCTGCTTGTCGATCTCGGCGTTCTTGAGGGCCGAGCGGAGCATCCGGTAGGCGGAAACCTTTCCGGCGTCCTTGGCCTTCATCGCCTCGATGAAGCGGGCTTCGATGTCGCTGCGGAGGGACATGTAATTCCGGTTAACCGCGGTAGCTCTTGCGCTTGCGTCCGAAATCCTCTTCCTTCATCTTTCCGCTCTTCAGCATGTATTCGCGGCGCTGAGCGAGATATTCGCGGCGGAGCGCGGCGTCGCGCTGGGCGTTCTTGTTGCCTTCGGGCTTGTGGAAGCGGACCTTCTTGGCCTGGAGGACGCGGCCGCTCTGCTGAATGCGTCGGCTAAAGCGTCGGAGCAGGGCTTCGAAGGACTCGCCTTTCTTGCGTTTGACTTCAACCATAACGATTCACTCTCCTTTCCACTAAAAATAGAGAGACGGGGGTCTCGCAGGGAGGATATCAGAGGACGGAAATAAGGTCAACTTCAGCCGAAAACCCGCCGGGTGGGCGGGTTTTGAGCTTATTCGTCTCCCTTTTTCTTCTTGCCCTTCTTGCCTTCCTCTTCGACCGCTTCCGGTTCCTCTTCCTTGAGGAGCGGCTCTTCGGCGAGGAGAGGCTCCTCTTCCTGCGGCGGGGCCGGAGGCGCGGCTTTGGGCGGGGCGGGCATGGCGAGCTTGCGCTTGAGCTCCGCGGCGCACTTCTTGAAGTCGACGATCTCCTGGATGCCCGAGTCCATGTCGCGGATCAGGGCGGTGCCGTCGAGCACTTCCTTCTGGCCCAGGATGACGGTGTAGCGCACGCCCAGGCGGTTGGCGATCTCGAGCTGCTGCTTGAGCGCGTCGCGCGAGAAGCTCTCGGCCACCTGCACGCCGTCCTTGCGGAGGGCGTTGAAGAGCGCGAGCGTCTTGCGGCGGGCCGGTTCGCCGAGCTGGGCGACGAAGACTTCCGGCTGGTTGATGTCGGGGACGCTCACCTGCTTCTCCTTGAGGCGCAGGATGACGCGCTCGATGCCCCACGAGAAGCCGCAGGCCGCGGTCGGCTGTCCGCCGAGCGTCTCGATGAGCGCGTCGTAGCGGCCGCCGGCCGCGAGGGCGACCTGGCCGTGCTTCTCCGCGTCGTCGGAACCGACGACCTCGAAGACGGTGTGGCTGTAGTAGTCGAGCCCGCGCACGAGGTGCGGCTGGAGCTGGTACGGGACCTCGAGCTCGTCGAGGTACTCGAGCACGCGGATGAAATGGTTCTTGGACTCCTCGTTCAGGAAGTCGACGATCTGCGGCGCTTCGGCCTTCACGGCCACGCAGCCTTCTTCCTTGCAGTCGAGGACGCGCATCGGGTTGCGCTGGAGGCGCTTCTTGCAGTTCTCGCAGATCTGCGAGCGCTTGGACCGGTAGTAGGCGACGAGCTGTTCCTTGAACTGCTCGCGCGAGGCGGCGTCGCCGATGGAGTTGACCAGCACGATGGCGTCGAGGCCGACATCCTTGAAGAGCGTATGCGCGGC
This sequence comes from Candidatus Paceibacter sp., assembly GCA_020724945.1. Lineage (GTDB taxonomy): Bacteria > Patescibacteriota > Patescibacteriia > SG8-24 > DYFX01 > DYFX01. The sequence goes on along the minus strand of DYFX01000005.1, from coordinate 4,150 downwards.
GAAGATGAGGTTGGCGTCGATGACCGGGTGGCGGTCGCCGAAGACATCGAGCCCGGCCTGCGTGAACTGGCGGTACCGGCCGGCCTGCGGGCGCTCATGCCGGAAGACCTGCCCCCAGGTGTACCACTTGATGGGCTGGGGGTGGTTCCACATGCCGTGGTTGATGTAGGCGCGGGCGAGCGGGGCGGTGAGCTCCGGGCGGAGCGTCATCGACTCCCCTCCCTGGTCGACGAAGCTGAACATCTCCTTCTCGACGATGTCCGTCTGCTTGCCGACGCCGCGCACGAAGAGCGCCGTCTCCTCGAGGATGGGCGTGTCGACGCGATCGAAGCCGAAGGTGGCGGCGAGATGGTCGGCGGCGTTCCGGACGAGCGCCCAGTATTTCTGATCGCCCGGAAGGATGTCCTTCATGCCGCGCAGCAAATTGGGCGCGGGGGCGGTGCGCTTCGGCTTGGGCGCCTCCTCGCCGGGCTTCTCGGCCGGTTTGGCGGGCTTTTCCGCCGGCTTGGCGGCCGCGGGGTTTTTGGCGGATTTCGGCATGCGATCGATGAAACGGTGAGTTACGGGGCGCTGAAGACCTCGACGCGATCGAGGGGCCAGCCGCGGATCCAGACGCGTCCGACGATGTTCTTGAGCGGGAGGGAGCCGAAGGTCCGCGAATCGAGGCTGGCGCCGCGGTTGTCGCCCAGGACGAAGTATTCGCCTTCGCCGAGCTCGACCGTGCGGTCGCCGCGGGTGACGGTGTCGGAGGCCAGGTAGCCGCTCTCGTCGAGCGCGAAGCCTTCGGGATGCTCGGCGTTCACGACGACGACGGCGTTGTCCGAGACGCGGACCGTCTCGCCCGGCAATCCCACGACGCGCTTGATGAAGTACTGCCGCGGATCGAGCGGATAGCGGAAGACGACGACCTCGCCGCGCTGCGGCGCGCGGAACCGGTAGCTCAACTCGTCGATGATCAGGTACTCATGGTCGTCGAAGGTCGGCTCCATCGAGGCGCCCTTGACATAGAACGGCTGGATGAGGAAGTAGCGGATCGGCAGGATGATGGCCAGCGAGATCACGACGATCTCGACGAGCTCGAGCGCGAAGCGGCCGATCGACCCGAGCACGGACGGCTCTCCCTCGCCGCCGGCGTCGGCCGGCTTCGGGAGCTCCTCCTGGGCGTCGGGCTTGGGGGTGGTTTCCATGAAAACGGGAAAAGGCGTCGTGGTGGACGTTGGTGGGATCGAACCACCGACCTCTGTCGTGTGAGGACAGCGCTCTAACCAGCTGAGCTAAACGTCCTTGAATTCGGGGTCGGGGCGGCGCCGCGCGTCGGGGCGACCGGAGGCTGGACAACGCCGCCTTCTTCTCTTATTATACACGCGTAGTGGCCACTCTAGCAGGCTTTTTACCTCGAAGCAAGTCCATCATGAGGCCCCCGAAGATCAACCTTCTCGATCCCCGGACCGGCGTCGCCGCGTCGCGACGGCGTTTTTCGTTTTGGAAAGGGGCCCTGATCGGGCTCGGCGCGCTCGTCGTGGCCGTCCCTCTGCTGTTCTCGGCGGCCTCGGCGCGGCTCCTTTCGGCCGCCTCGGCCATCAACCCGGACAGCGAGGGCGCGGAGAAGGTCTCGATCTTCGAGCAGGTCCGGCGGCTCGTCGGCAACTCCGAGAAGCGCCTGCGCGGCGAGGAACGCGACCGCATCAACATCCTGGTGCTCGGCGAAGGCGGCATCGGCCATGACGGACCGCACCTGACGGACACCATCCTCTTCGTGACCTTCAAGCCGTCCACCTCGCAGGTCGGCATCGTGAGCCTGCCGCGCGACCTGTGGATTCCCGTCCCCGACGGCGGACAGAACAAGATCAACGCGGTCAACGCGCTGGCGGAAAAGAAGCAGCCGCGCTCCGGCGGAGAGGCCGCGCGCCAGGCCGTCGCGGCGCTGCTCGACCAGCCCATCGACTATTATGTGCGCGTCGACTTCTCGGCGTTCAAGACGCTCATCGACGATGTCGGCGGCGTGACCGTCAATGTGGAACGCACCTTCACGGACTTCGCCTACCCGACCGATGACGCCCTCTACCAGAAGGTCCATTTCGACAAGGGCTGGCAGACGATGGACGGCGAGACCGCCCTGGAGTTCGTGCGTTCGCGCCACGGGAACAACGGCGAGGGCGGCGACTTCGCGCGCAGCCGGCGCCAGCAGAAGGTGATGCTCGCGCTCAAGGAGAAGCTCGTCTCGTTCGACACCCTGCTGAACCCCTCGCGCGTCGCCAGCGTGCTCGAGACGCTCCAGAGCCATGTCATCACCGACATGGAGCTGTGGGAGATCGTGAAGCTCGCCAAGGCCATGCGCGAGGTCGACACCACGAAGCTCGTGAACCGCGTGCTCGACGACGGTCCGCAAGGCCCGCTCTACGCCTCCTCCATCAGCCTCTCCGGCGTGGACGCCTATGTGCTGCTCCCCCGCAAGAGCGACTGGAGCGATGTCCGCCGCATCGCGGCGCGCGTGCTCGAGACGCGCCCCGAAACCGAGACGGCGCCCGAAGCCGCGCGGCCGGCGCGCGTCGAGATCCAGAACGGCACGCGGCAGTCGGGCCTCGCCAAGAAGACGCAGGACCTGCTCGCCAAGGTCGGCTACGATGTCGTCCGCATCGGCAACGCGCAGGAGACCTCGCGCGAGCGCACCATCGTCTACGACCTCACCAACGGCGGCCTGCCGCAGGAACTGCAGACCCTCAAGAACCTCCTGGGCGCCGAGGTCGGCCTGACGCTCCCCGGCTACCTCGCCTCCGGCGTGACGCCGAGCAACATCGCGCTTTCCAACGGCCAGCAGCCCGATTCCGCCGGCACCGATTTCGTCGTCGTGCTCGGCCAGGACGCCGTCAACTGATATGCCCAAGAACATCACCGTCCATGCCACGCCGTCGGTCGCCCTCGTCGGCCGCAAGAATGTCGGCAAGTCGTCGCTCTTCAACCGCCTGATCGAAGCGAAACAGGCGCTGGTTTCGGACATCCCCGGCACGACGCGCGATGTCGGCGTCGGCACCGCGCTCTGGCGCGGACAGCTGCTCACGCTGCTCGACACCGGCGGGCTCGACATCATCAAGAAGGACGAGATCGAGGTGAATGTCCGCAAGCAGGCGCTCCGCGCCGCCAAGAAGGCGCATGTCATCGTCTTCGTCGGCGACGCCCAGACCGGACCGCTCTCGACCGACATCCTGCTCGCCAAGGAGCTGCGCAAGGCCGGCAAGCCGGTCGTGCTCGTGGTCAACAAGGCCGACAGCGCTTCCGCGCGCCGCGAGACCGGCGACCAGTGGAAGAAGCTCGGCTTCGGCTCCCCCATCGCGGTCTCGGCGGCCACCGGCGGCGGCACGGGCGACCTGCTCGACCGCGTCTTCGAGGTGCTGGAGGCCGAAAAGCTCCCGCTCGAGGACATCGAGCCCCTGGCCACGATCGCCATGCTCGGACGCCCGAATGTCGGCAAGTCGTCGCTGCTCAACGCCCTGATCGGCGAGGAGCGCGTCATCGTCTCGGAAATCCCCCACACCACCCGCGAACCCCAGGACACCCTGCTCTTCTACGACGACAAGCCGATCCTGGTGGTCGACACCGCCGGCATCCGCAAGCGCGCGCACATCGAGCGCGGGCTGGAATCGGCTTCGGTGGACAAGAGCCTCGTGGCGCTCAAGCGCGCGGATGTCGTCTTCCTGGTGCTCGATGTCTCCTTCGGCATCGGCGCGCAGGACCAGCACCTGGCCGGCCTGGCCATCGAATCCGGGAAGGGCGTCGTGCTGGTCGTGAACAAGTGGGACACGCTCTCGTCCAAGACCACCAAGACCGGCGACGAGATGCGCGCCGACATCCTCGAACAGCTCCCCTTCCTGACCTGGGCGCCCTTCGCCTTCGTCTCCGCAAAGACCGGCACGCGGGTGCACACGCTCCTCGACATCGCGCTGCGCGTGAAGGCCGCCCGCGAGCGCGTGCTGACCGAGGACGAGCTCGACGACTTCAACGCCAAGATCGTGAAGCCGTACCTGGAGTCGCGCATCTCCCACAAGAAGACCGCCATGGGCGTGAAGCGCAAGCACGCGCATGTCTACGGCATCCGCCAGACGCAGAGCGCGCCGCCGAAGTTCATGATGGTCGTGAAGGACAAGAATTTCAC
>DYFX01000004.1:1876-32794 GCA_020724945.1 Candidatus Paceibacter sp. | reverse complement strand
GTCGCCGGCAAGGAGTCGCTTTTGAAGAAGAAGAAAGTCCACTACGACCACATCCAGGTGCTGGCCCCCATCGTACGCGGCCGCAAGGGCGAGTACATGCAGCTGCTCAACGACCTCTATACCGCCGGCTTCTCGGACGTGCGCGTGGACGGGAAGTGGAAGAGCCTCCGCAACCGCATCAACCTCGCCAAGTACGGCACGCACACCATCGAACTGCTCGTCGACCGCGTGCCGCTCGGCTGGCCGCTCGAGAACAACAAGGGCTTCCGCTCCCAGCTGGCCGAAGCCGTCGAGACGGCTCTCGACCGCGCGAACGGCGTCGTGACCTTCATCTACTCCGACGGCACGGAGCATGTGATGTCCTCCGAATACGCCTGCCCGAACGACGGCTTCTCCTTCCCGGAAGTGGAGCCGCGCCTCTTCTCGTTCAACAGCCCGTACGGCGCCTGCCCCGAGTGCCATGGCCTCGGTACCGAATCCGTCTGGAGCGAGAAGCCGTGCGTCGAGTGCCATGGCGCGCGTCTCCGCAAGGAAGCCTTGCATGTCTGGCTCGCCGGGAAAAAGAGCATCCTGGACATCACGACCTTCTCGATCGACGAGGCCGCGGAGTTCTTCAAGGGACTCGAGCTGAACGATACCGAGAAGGAGATCTCCCTCTCGGTGCTGAAGGAGATCACCTCGCGCCTGCAGTTCATGCTGGATGTCGGGTTGAATTACCTGACGCTCTCGCGCAAGGCCGGCACGCTCTCGGGCGGCGAGGCCCAGCGCATCCGCCTGGCCTCGCAGATCGGCTCGAAGCTCGTCGGTGCCCTCTATGTGCTCGACGAGCCGACCATCGGTCTGCACCAGCGCGACAACGACAAGCTGCTCGAGACGCTCACGCACCTGCGCGACCTCGGCAACACCATCATCGTCGTCGAGCATGACGAGGACACCATCTTCACCGCCGACCACCTCGTCGACTTCGGCCCTGGCGCCGGCAAGCACGGCGGCGCCGTCGTGGCCCAAGGCGCGATGCCGGATGTCCTCCAGAAGGGGAAGGCCAACGAGCGCTCATTGACCGTGAAATACCTGAACGGCGGCCTGAAGATCGCGGTCCCTCGCACCCGCCGCACCAAGGACAAGGGCGCCATCCGCATCAAGGGTGCCAGCGAGAACAACCTGAAGCATGTCGATGTCGAGATCCCGCTCGGCAAGTTCGTGGCGCTCACCGGCGTTTCCGGCTCCGGCAAGTCGACCCTGATGGAGGAAGTGCTCTGGAAGACGCTTTCGAACAAGATCAACGGCACCGCCCACCGCGCCGGCGCGCACAAGCAGATGCTCGGCCTCGAGCACCTCGACAAGGTCATCGTCATCGACCAGACGCCCATCGGCCGCACGCCGAGATCGAACCCCGCGACCTACACCGGCAGCTGGACGCATATCCGCGAGCTCTTCGCCTCGACGCCGGAAGCGCGCATGCGCGGCTACAAGCTCGGGCGCTTCTCGTTCAACCGCCCCGGCGGCCGCTGCGAGAACTGCGAAGGCAACGGCCAGATCGCCATCGAGATGCACTTCCTGCCGACGGTCTATGTGCAGTGCGATGTCTGCAAGGGGCGCCGCTTCGACCGCGAGACGCTCGAGGTGAAGTACAACGACAAGTCCATCCACGACATCCTGAAGATGACGGTCGAGGAGGCCGCCGCGTTCTTCCGCGATGTCCCGTGGATCCACGACAAGATCAAGCTGCTCCGCGAAGTCGGCTTGGATTACCTGGAACTCGGCCAGAGCGCCACCTCGCTCTCCGGCGGCGAGGCCCAGCGCGTGAAGCTCGCCTCCGAGCTCGCCAAGCGGCAGACCGGCCGCACCATCTACCTGCTCGACGAGCCGACGACCGGCCTGCACTTCGCCGATATCGACAAGCTGCTGGAGGTGCTTCATCGCCTGGTGAACTACGGCAACACCGTGCTGGTCATCGAGCACAACCTCGATGTCATCAAGACGGCCGACCATATCATCGACCTCGGCCCCGAAGGCGGCGACCGCGGCGGCGAAGTCGTCGCGACCGGCACGCCGGAGGAAGTCGCGCGCAACGCCAAGTCGATCACCGGTAAGTACCTGAAGAAATACCTGAAATGAAAAAGCCCTCGTCACCGTGACGAGGGCTGCCAGTCGGGTCGTTCGACGGGCGGCATGACGGGTTTCCGCGGATCGGCGTGGCGGAGGACGATCTCGGCGAGCCGCGACGGCTCGAGACCGAGCCGCTCGGCCGCGCGCGTGAGCGCGTCCGGATACGGCGCCTGGAAGTCCCGCAGGTCGAAGCGCTGCGTGAGCGGCGAGACCTTCCCCCGCGCGCGGTCGTAGAAGACCTCGTAGTCGAGCTGGACCTGCACATGCGCGTCCTCCGAGATCGCGAGGCCGTCGTACTGGACGAAGACCGGCATCTCGACCATGCGTCCGGGACACAGGTCCGTGATGCAGACGGCCCGCGCGATGTACGGCTGGGCCTGCGGCGGGTCGTGCGCATGGACCGGGCGGAAGCGCTCGCCGACCAGCCTCGGCAAGAGCCGCGAAGCGACGGACGGCATGTCAGCCCTCCCGCCGCGGCGCGTTGGCGCGGATGATGTCGGCGAGGCGCCGTCGGTCGACCTCGATGCAGGCGGCCAGGCGGGCGAACTCGGCGTCGTGGTCGAGGAGATCGATGCGGAATTCCTCGCGCCAGACCGCGCCGTCCATGATGTCGCCGATGCATGTGACGACCGAGAACGGGCGCGTCCTGCCGCCGCCGATGCCGCGCTCGATGTACTCCACGCGCATGTGCCCGACCCGCCCCTTGGGACGGATGTCGGCGCGGATGTCGATGACGGAGACGCGGCGGCACCGGTCTCCCGTCAGCGGGTCGATGAACTCGCGATAGGCGTCATGCGTTCCGGAAAGGGCCACGGCCATGGTCTTCCTCCAAAAAGGGCATGCGGGGAGGGAAACATGCCGAAGCCGTCCCGTCAAGCGTCCGTCTGCTATCATGACCCCATGAGACTCCCGCCGCACTTGAAACTGAAAGAACCCGAAATCCCCGAAAGCCCCGGCGTCTACTACATGAAGGATGCCGAGGGGAAGTTGCTGTATGTCGGCAAGGCGGTTTCGCTCGCGCGCCGCGTGCCGCAGTACTGGCAGCGGCCGCACGGGGAGCACATCGAGAAGATGGTCCCGTTCATCGCCTCCGTCGACTGGAAGACCGTACCGACCGCCATCGAAGCGCTCATCCTGGAGGCCAACGAGATCCGCAAGCTCAAGCCTCCCTATAATGTCATCGGCAAGGACGACTCGAGCTTCCTGCACCTGGCCATCACCAACGAGCCGTATCCCAAGCCGATCCTGATCCGCGGGTACGAGCTGGAAGCCACGCCTAAGAAGAAATTCAAGTGGGTCTTCGGCCCGTATACTTCGTCGTCGTCGCTGCGCGCCGCGCTGGAGCTCACGCGCAAGCTCTTCCATTGGTCCGACTGCGATCCGGGCCAGAAGCGGCCGTGCTTCTATCACCACATCAAGCTCTGTCCCGGCGTCTGCGTCGAGGCGATCTCGAAGCGCGACTACGCCAAGGTCATCCGCCGCCTCGTGCTGTTCTTCGAGGGCAAGAAGGCGCAGGTCCTGAAGGAGACCGAGAAGCAGATGAAGGCCGCCGCCAAGGCGGAGGATTTCGAGGAGGCGGCCAAGCTCCGCGACCTGTCGTTCGCCCTGACGCATATCCAGGATGTCTCGGTCATCAAGAGGGAAGACGATCCGCGCGAGAACCGCGACGAAGGCATCAATGTCTTCGGCCGCGTCGAGGCGTACGACATCTCGAATACGCTCGGCGAGCAGGCGGTCGCCTCGGGCGTCGTTTTCCTTGGAGGCCTGCCGCGCAAGGGACTGTATAAGAAGTTCCGCATCAAGACGGTCCAGGGCGCCAACGATACGGCGATGATGAAGGAGGTCATCCGCCGCCGCTTCGCGCACGCCGGTCCGCACGACCGGAGCGAGGCTTGGAAGCTGCCGGACCTGCTCGTCATCGACGGCGGCAGGGGACAGGTGAACGCCGCGATGGAGGCGCTCGCCGAGCTGAACCTCAAGATCCCCATGGTCGGCCTGGCCAAAGGCTTCGACCGCAAGCAGGATGTCCTCGTCTACGGCGAGAAGACCGAGGAGCTCGTCCGCGTCGCCACGCGCTACAAGAAGATCCTCCAGCACGCCCGCGACGAGGCGCACCGCTTCGCCATCTCCTACCATCGCAAGCGCCGCGGACGGAAGTTCCTGGGGAACAAGGACGCGTGAAGACCCGTTGACACGGCGGGTCTTTTCCGTTACGCTCGGGCGTCAGCGGAAGGAGGAAACCATGTTCGGACCGCTGAAGACGCTCTTCGACTTGCAGCGTCGTCGGGCCGAAGAGGATGCCGACCTGATCGGCCGCATCGATCCGACGCGCACGATCCTTCTGGAGGACCTGATCGCGGACACGAAGCGGCCGGCGCGGCTGGCGCTTCTCGGCGCGCCGTGGCTCGACGCCGGGCGCTTCACTTCGCGCATCGCGGCCGCCTGCGCCTGGCTTGACGGCATCCGCGTCGCGGAGGCCGGCAAGGGCTGGGCGGGCGTGCCGCTCTACTTCTTCCAGGCCGCTTCGGCCGAAGACGACGCCGCGGCGCACCGCGCCATGCTCGCGCTCGAGCGGGAGGAACCGGCCGTCTTCCGTCGGTACACGGAACGGTACGCGCATCTCCCGACGGGCGTGCAGTATCTCCATCTCCACGCCAGGACATCCTGGATGCTGGAGGGGAGCTACGCCGACGCGAAGCTGCGCCTCAAGCCGCTCTTCACGACCTTCAGCACCTACAGCCAGGCGTGGGTCATGGACGGCGACCGGACCTACCATCCGGTGCGCGGCAAGCTCGTCGGCTATCCCGTGACGGATCTTCCCGCGGTCCTCGGCGTCTCGCCGGCGGTCGCGACGGATTTCCTCGCGCGCGTCGCCGTGCACGACCTCTGCCATGCCTACCTGCCGACGACGCCGATGGAGGCCGAAGGCTTCCATAACGCCGCCGCGCTCGCCGCCATGGGAACCCTGCCGCCGATCCGCTACCGCGACCGTTGGGAATCGTTCATCCACGCCGAGTGCACGGATCCCGCCTTCTGCCTCCAGGCAGACGGCGGGATCGCCGCCATGCGGAAGGCGCTCGGGACGCCTTCACCGACCCAAGACGACATCCTCGAAGGCTACCGCCGGTGGTACGCGCACACGAACGCCGTGCGGAAGCGCAGGGAAGCCTGGGGCCTGCCCGAAGGCGCCGACGCCGCGACGCTCCGTTCCAAGATCGATGAAGCCCGCGCCGACGGCTTCCAGCAGTACCTCCGCCTCATGAAGACCTCATGAGGTTTTTTCGTCCGCCTTATCCCCAGAACCCTGATGGGGGACCGGGGTGGACAGGTGGGAGAAAGTGGAGTATAATGGTTGTATCGTGGTGAGAAGTGGGGAAATCAAGAAAAACGGCGATGTTTATTGGAGAGTACCGCCATTCGCTCGATGACAAAGGACGCCTCGCGATTCCCGTGAAATTCCGAGGCGATCTTGAGTCTGGCGCCATCGTCACGCGCGGCCTCGACGGCTGCCTGTATGTGTACACCGCCGCCGAATGGCAGAAGCTCGCCGACAAGCTCTCGGCCATGCCGATGAGCCAGTCGAACTCCCGCGCCTTCGCCCGCCTGATGCTGGCCGGCGCCATGGATGTCTCGATCGACGCGCAGGGGAGGATCGTCCTTCCCGACTACCTCCGCCAGTACGCCGGCGTGAAGAAGAATGTCGTCATCGCCGGACTGTACAACCACCTCGAGCTCTGGGACGAGAAGGCCTGGAACGCCTACAAGCTGAAGACCGAGAAGGATTCCGGCGACATCGCCGAACAGCTCGGTTCACTGGGTGTGTAGCCGCAGGGCTCGCCCTGCCTGATCGGTCGATTCCGGTCCGGCAAGGCAAGCCTTGCAGCTACAGACGCATATGGCTCGTACGCACATCCCGGTCCTGCTGGAGGAGATCCTTTCATCGTTCGACCTGAAACCCGGAGACGATGTCGTCGATGCGACGCTCGGCGGAGGCGGACACGCCTCGGCATTCCTGGAGGCGACCGCCCCGAACGGGCGCCTCCTGGGGATCGAATGGGACGCGCGTACGTTGGAGGAGACGCGGAAAAGGCTCGCCATCTACGGTTCCCGTGCCATGCTTGTCCACGGAAGCTACAGGGAGATGGAGCGTTTTGCGCGGGCGTACGCGGTCCCAGTCGCCTCCGCCGTCCTGTTCGACCTCGGCTACTCGTCCTTTCAGATCGACGACCCCGACCGCGGCTTCTCGTTCCGTTTCGAGGGCCCGCTCGACATGCGTTACGACGCCTCGGGCGACCTCACGGCCTCCGACATCGTGAACGGCTGGTCCCAGGAGGACCTCGCCCAGACGATCCGCGAGTATGGCGAGGAGCGCGCCGCCGGCCGCATCGCCGCGGCCATCGTCCGCGCGCGCGGCAAGGCCATGATCGTCTCGACCGGACAGCTCGCGGCCATCGTCGCTTCCGCCGTGCCCGAACGCACGCGCCGCGGCAAGCCGAAGATCAATCCGGCCACGCAGACCTTCCAGGCGCTCCGCATCGCCGTGAACGACGAGCTCGGCAATGTCCGCGAGGCGCTTCCGCAGGCCGTGCGCCTGCTCCGCCCGGGCGGCAGGCTCGGCGTCATCAGCTTCCATTCGCTGGAAGACCGCATCGTCAAACGCTTCTTTGAAGAATCCCCGGAGCTCGAGATCCTCACGCCCAAGCCGGTCATGGCGGGGGAGAAGGAGCTCGAAGCCAATCCCCGCGCGCGGTCCGCCAAGCTCCGCGTCGCCATCAAGAAACCCCATGCCTAGGAAGTTCCAAACCCGCCGCGCCGCGCTCGCCCCACGCAGGGCCGGCTTCAGGCTCGGCCGCGGCGCCGCGCTGGCCGTCTTCGGCGCGCTGGTCGTCGCGTTCGGCGCCGGGTACCTGATGCAGATCAACGCCGCTTCGACGAAGGGCTACGAGATCCGCGCGCTCGAGCGCGAGATCGCGGAGCTGAAGGAGGAGAGCGAGCGCATCGAGCTCAAGGTCGCGCAGGAACAGTCCGTGCGGCAGGTCGAGGAGAAGGTGAAGTCCATGGGCATGGTCCCGACCCCGAGCGTCGACTATGTGATGGCCACCGTCCCGCAAGTCGCGAGAAATTGAAAAAAGCCCCGATCAGATCGGGGCTTTCGCGTTCGCGCGGTTCTTCCAGGCCGAGTAGGTTTGGCCGAGGAAGGAGCCGGCGCCGCCGAGCGAGGCGAGGCCGAGGATGGCGTCGTCGGCGTAGGGCAGCGCGGCGGCCGGGATGAACACGAGCCAAGCCAGCAGCGCCGCTTCGACATGCACCTTGTGCTTGCCGAGCCAGTTCGACCTGCCCTTGGAGAGGCGGAGGCGGACGGCGAGGGGGCGCCAGAGCGTCAGCGCCAGGGCGAAGAAGGCGCCGGCGGCGATGAGCGGCCACCAGAGCCGGTCGAGGCCGAGCGGCAGCAGGGCGCCGAAGTAGCGCGCCTTGTCGACGAACGGATCGAACGCGGCGCCGGAGAGGAAACCGCCGTCTTCCGTCTTGCCGCGCCGGTCCAACCAGCCCTTGGCGCCCTCCGCTGCGCGCCCCTCGTCGGTCATGCGCTCGTCCTGGTAGCGGGCGAGCGCGCCGTCGAGGAAGTCGGTGAGGTAGCTCGCGGCGCAGAAGACCGCGCCGAAGGCGACGGCGCCGAGCGCGAACATGAGCGCCGCGAGCATGGCGAGGACCAGTCCGAGGGCCGTGACGCGGTTCGGCGTCATGCCGGGGACCGCGTCGAGCGCGGCGGCGGAACGGTCGGACAGCCGGCGGAGCCAGCCGACGCGGGAATCGTCTTCGAGCCAGCTGCGCAGTCTTCCCATCACGGCCTCCTCGGTTGAAAGGGCGACGAGCCTTTGTAGCATGCCGGAGGCCCTTTGACAAGGGTGCGTTTCCGTGTTGCATTGGAGGCAGGAGGATCCATGGAAAACCGGGAGAAGTTCTTCGCGCGTCTTCGGGAGGCGCCGGCCAGCGCCCTGTTCTCGTCCGAGGATGTCGCGCGCATCGAGATGGCCTACGACCTCGCGAAGTACGCGCATCGTGCCCAGGGACGCAAGGACGGCGAACGCTACTTCGAGCATCCGCGCCGCGTGGCGCTCTGGCTGATCGACGGCCTCGAGCTCTACGACCTGCCGGCCATGATCGCCGCGCTGCTGCACGACGCCTACGAGGACTGTCCGCAGTATGTCGCGCCGGAGAAGGCGCGCATCCTCGGCGGCGTCGAGGCCGAGCGGATGCTCCGCCTGCTCTCGAAGGTGCCCAAGGAAGGATATGTCGACCGTCTCCGTCGCCACGCCGACTGGAAGACGCTCGCCATCAAGCTCTGCGACCGTTACGACAACATCTCGTCGCTCGACGCGCTGCCGGTCGAATTCCAACGCAAGCAGATCGACGAGACGCGTGACATCTACCTCCCGCTCTTCGATCACCTCCAGGCCGTCGCGCCGCCTTCGCACCGCGACACCGTCAGGAACCTCGCGCTCCGTCTCGAGTGCTCCGTCGTGAAGTGGGCGGAGGCGCTGGGCCTGAAGTTCCCGCCGCAGGCCCTCGAGTGACCCGTCTCCGTTGACACCGCCAGGGAACCGCCGTATGGTGGCTCCCTGGTCTTTCTTTTTCACGGGGAGGCACGAGCACGGACGAAACGCCAAAGGAGGTCCCGATGTCCCTGGACAAGCTTCGCGCGGTCATGCGCACCTATACGCCCGGCCGCCGCGTCCGCATCAAGGACGAGGCGGCGGAAGCGCGCAGGGATCGGGTGCCGGAAGGCGTCTCGGAAGGCCTCATCCTGAAGGTCGTCCCCCTGCCGTCACCGTCCGATGTCGTCGTCACCGACGCATACGGCGTCGAAGTGGAGTTCGAGACCGCTTCGGGCGCGTTCGATTCCGCCATCTTCGGCACGGATGACATCGAGCTTGAACCGCTCTCGGAGAGCCGCCTGCGTGACGATCTCTGGCGCCGCACGGTCAACTTCCCGCGCAGCAGCGGCATCGGCATCGATTTCCCGCCCGGCGCGAGCGATTATGGCGTCATCGACGACGCGCATTTCCGGAAGGACGACGACGGCCCGTATCAGGACCTGTATGTCAGCCTCCGCGTCCCCGTCGATCCCGCGCTGAACCCGCATGGCATCACCGTGTTCCATGTCGAAGCCGACTTCATCCAATGCGTCCTGCTTCTCCGCAAGACCTCCGCCTGACGGAGGTATTTTCTTTTTTCGAGGCGTACGGATTTGCGTCAGGTGTCGCATTTCCGTCCATGAAGAAAAAAGCCCCGAACGACCGTCCGGTCGTCAGGGCAGGGTTCAGGGTCCGCGATGCCGCTTGCGGCGTGTGGACGAGGTCGATGGCGTTTCCTCCCGTGCCGTGCGCGGCCTTGCTTCCGCCGACCGCACGGGATAGGCTTTATGCACGATTTCGTCAAGCTTCGCATGGTGCTCACCGCCTTCATTCTCGGCTTCCTGCTGGCGCTCGCCGCCACGCCGCTCGTCCGGCGGTTCGCCCGCAAGGCCGGGGCCGTCGACATCCCGGACGGGGGACGCAAGACGCATGCGCGGCCCACGCCGCTCATGGGTGGCCTCGCGATCTTCATCGCGTTCGTCGCGGCGGCGCTCCTCATCCGCGGCGGGCTTTTGGGCGGCTTCCTCCTGCCGAAGCATCTCGCCGGCATCGCCGTCGGCGGACTCATCCTGATGATCGGCGGCGCGCTCGACGACCGGTATCGCCTGCGTCCTCTCCTTCAGCTGGCGTTCCCGGCCGCCGCGGCGCTTTGCGTCATCGCCGCCGGCATCGGCGCGGACCTCGTCACCAACCCGCTCGGCGGCACCTTCCGGCTCGACCTCTGGGAGCTCGAGCTCTTCCGTTACGCCGGCGACCCGTACCACCTGACGCTGCCGGCCGACCTCTTCACCTTCGCCTGGCTGATGGGGATGATGTACACCACGAAGCTCCTCGACGGGCTCGACGGCCTCGTCACCGGCCTCGGCGTCATCGGATTCCTCGTCATCGCCGTCTTGAGCCTCACGCCCGAGGTCGCCCAGCCGGAGCTCGCGCGTCTCGCGATGGCGGCCGCCGGCGCCGCGGGAGGCTTCCTCTTCTATAACGCGCGTCCGGCCTCGATCTTCCTGGGCGAGGGCGGATCGACCTTCATCGGCTTCCTGCTCGGCACGATGGCGATCCTCTCCGGCGGAAAGATCGGCGTGACGCTGCTCGTGCTCGCCGTCCCCATCATGGATGTGGCCTGGACCATCGCTCGGCGCATCCAGCTCCGGCGCTCCATCGCCGAGGGCGGCGTCGATCACCTGCACTTCCGCCTGGTCCGCTGGGGGCTCTCGCCGGGCGCGGCCGTCCTGCTGTTCTGGATCTTCGCGGCCGGCTTCGGCGGCGCCGGCATCTTCATCCGCGGGAAGCAGAAATTGCTCGCGCTCGCGATCCTTGCGATACTGTTCGTCGTGGTCACCCTTTGGCTTCGCCGCCCCTATGGAAAAGAACGACGCTGAATCCCAGGCCGCGAAAGGCGCGTCGCCCGTGTTCCTGGCCGTCTGCGCGATCGTGCTGCTGTTCGCCGTCGGCATCCGCATCAAGACGGCGCTCGAGCTGCGCACCCCGCTCGTCGCCGAGGCGACCGTGCGCGGCCGCGCCTTCACGATCGAAGTGGCCGATACCGTCGCCAAACGCGAGAAGGGTCTGGGGGATCGCGACAGCCTCCCTCGGGACCACGGCATGTATTTCCCGTTCGAGGTCGAACAGCGCTGGGTCTTCTGGATGAAGGGCATGCGCTTCCCGATCGATATCATCTGGATCCGCGACGGCAGGGTCGTGGATGTCCATCACGATGCCCAGCCCCCGACCGTCTTCCCGCTCGAGACCTTCAGTCCCGCCGAACCGGCCGACGCCGTGCTGGAGGTGAACGCCGGAATCGCCCGAGAAATGGGCCTGGAAGCCGGGGACGAGGTCATCATCCGCGTGCCGTGAGACGGGGTTGACGGCTCCGGAGGGCTCTGCTAGGATGAGCCTACTTTCAGATAAAACCCCCTTATGTACGCAGTCATCGCCACCGGCGGCAAGCAATATGTGGTCAAGGAAGGCCAGACCCTGAATGTCGAGAAGCTCGACAAGGAGGCCGGCTCCTCCGTCGAACTCGAGGTCCTCATGGTCGCCGATGAAGGCGGCAAGGAGGTCAAGGTCGGCACCCCGAATGTCTCGGGCGCCAAGGTCACGGCCAAGGTCGTCGAGCAGGGCCGCGCCAAGAAGGTCCGCATCGTGAAGTACAAGCCGAAGAGCCGCTACACGCGCGTCAACGGCCACCGCCAGCCCTTCACCAAGATCCAGATCGAGAAGATCGCGTGACCGCGAACGGACGCCTCCCCGGATTGACAGGGGAGGCGTTTTGGTATAGCGTCGGCGCATCATCGACACATTGGGAGGAACGATGCGTTCATTCATCAGCCTGACGATCCTGCTCGCCGCCTGCGGCGGAACCCAGTCCCGGCCGGAGCCGGCCAGGGAGTTCGATCCGGAACTCTCCGAGGCATGCCTCGCGGAGGACGGGTTCGCCCCGCGCCACTGCGTGAAGGAGGCGGACGGCACCTGGACGACCGCCCGGCCGCCGGGCAACCTGCTCCTGCAGGGACGCAAGGCGCTCGCGGAGGGCCATTACGAGGCCGCCGTCTACACGCTCACCCAGGCGCTCCACCAGGAGGACGACTGCGGCAAGCAGTACGCCGTCGAACAGCGCGGCGAGGCCTACTACCGCCTCGGGCGCTACACGGAGGCGTTCCGGGATTTCGCCTCGGTCGTCAGCGACGGTCCGGAGAACCCGTTTTACGCGACGGTCGGGAAGTGGCTCGACGCGCTCGCGCCGCATGTCGACTCCGGCGCCATGCATGTCTGCCGCGCGTCCTACGACCCGACGGCGATTCCGGCGGAGGCTCCGTGAGCGGGGAGGCGAAGCCCGCCGTCCCGCGCGGCATCCGCATGGATCTCGAGAGGCGCGACGCGCGGCTCCGGGAACTCGGCATCACGGAGGAAGACATCGTCGCGGCGCTCCTCGCCGATGTCGCGCGCGAGCGCGCCGTCCTCCGCGCTCCCGCGCTCTTCCTCGCCATGTTCGAGGACGCGCATGCCGACGACGGATGGCGCGCGCGGCGGCGTCGGCGCAAGGAGGCGCTCGCGTCGCTCGAGGCCCTGCGCCGCCATGTCCAGGCATGCCTGCCGTGCCGCGCATGGCTCGAGGTCATCGTCGGGATGACGACCCACCTCGTCTCGGAACCGAAGACCGCCCCCACGGAGTGAGGGCGGCTTTTTCTTTTCAACGGCTCATGACATCCCGGCGGCCGGTCAGCGCGTCGGAGAGCGTCACGTCGTCGGCGTATTCGAGGTCGGCGCCGCGCGGGAGTCCGCGCGCGAGACGCGTGATGCGCGGGATGATCGGCGCGTAGCGGCGCGAGAGGTAGCTCATGGTGGCCTCGCCTTCGATGGTCGGGTTCACGGCCATCAGGAGCTCGCGCACCACGCCGCCGCGGACGCGCTCATCGAGCTTCTCGATGCCGAGCGTCTCCGGCGTCACGCCCTCGATGGGGGAGAGCAGTCCGCCGAGGACGAAATACCTGCCTTTGTATTCGCCCGTCCGTTCGATGGCCGAGAGTCCCTGCTGATCGGCGACGATGCAGAGCTCGTCGCCGCGCCGGGCCGGATCCCGGCAGATGCGGCACGGGTCGGACTCCGCGATCGAGCGGCACGACGCGCAGGCGATGATGGTCCGTTCGAGCGCCAAGAGCGCGTCGGCCAGCCGCACGGGCGCCTCGCGGCCGCGGCCGAGCAGATGGAACACGAACCGTTCGGCGGTCTTTTCGCCGATGCCGGGGAGCTTCTTGAACTCCTGGATCAGGTTCTCGATGGAGGCGGGGAAACGGGACATATTCCACCCCGGCGGAGGCCGGGGTCCGGCGCTAGAGGATTCGGACTAGTTCAGTCCCGGCAGGTTCAGGTTGCCGGACTTGCGCATCTGCTCGGCCATGGCGCGCTGGGCCTTCTTCACGGTGTCGTTGTAGGCCTCCTTCACGGCGGTTTCGAGCTTAGCCTTGTCGGCGAGGAGCTCCGGGTCGATGGAGACGGAGGTGACTTCCTGGTTGCCGTTCATCGCCACCTTGATCTTGCCCCAGGCGGCGGAGCCTTCGACGGAGACATCCTTCAGGGTGTCCTGGATCTTCTTGGCCTGGTCGCGGAGGTCCTTGAACTGCTTGAGCTTGCTGAACATCGTCATAGTGGGTGGTTAGGCTTCGATGGGAGCGGCCGGGGCGAAATCCTTGTCGAGATTCTTGAAGCTGGCGCGATTCTCGTCGAAGAAGAGCCTGCAGACGCCGGTCGGTCCGTTGCGGTGCTTGGCGATATGGATCTCCGCGAGATGCCGCTCCTCGGGCGCGAGGTCTTCCGGGTTGTAGTTGCGGTCGGCGGCCTTGCGGTAGATGAACATCACGACATCGGCGTCCTGCTCGATCGATCCCGATTCGCGCAGGTGGGCGAGCTTCGGGATGGCGGGCTTGTTGAGCTCGACGGCGCGCGAGAGCTGGGAGAGCGCGAGCACCGGGACATTCATCTCGCGGGCGAGACCCTTGAGCGAACGGGTGATGCCGGCGATTTCCTGCACGCGGTTCTCGATCTTCGTCTGCGACTCCATCAGCTGGAGGTAGTCGACGACGATGAGGCCGAGCTGGCCATGCTCCTTCTGCAGGCGCCGCACCTTGGTGCGGATCTCCATGATGTTGGCGTTGGCCGAGTCGTCGATGAAGACGGGAGCCTCCGAGAGCGTGCCGAGCGCGTGGGCGATGCGCGGGAAGTCGTCGTCGCCCGGCCGGTCGGAGAGGCGCCCGGTGCGCATCTTCCAGAGGTCGACATTCGCTTCCGCGCAGATCATGCGGTCGACCAGCTGTTCCTTCGACATTTCCAGCGAGAAGATGCCGACCGGCCGCTTGGAGCGGACGGCCACATTGCGGGCGATGTCGAGCGCGAAGGAGGTCTTGCCGCATGCCGGGCGCGCGGCGAGGATGACGAGGTCCGAGGCCTGGAGGCCGGCCAGCAGGTTGTCGAGCGACTTGTAGCCCGTCGGCACGCCGCGCAGCTTGCCTTTCTCCTTATGGAGCTCGTCGATGCGGTCGAAGGCCTCATCGAGCACGTCGCGGATCGGGACGAAGTTCTGCTTGAGATGCTTCTGCGAGACGCCGAAGAGCTTCTGTTCGGCCTGGTCGAGCAGCTGATCGACATCCTCGTCGCCGCCGAAACCGAGGCGCGTGATCTCCTGCGAGGCGGCGATGAGGCGGCGGAGCGTCGAGTCGCGCTGGACGATCTTGGCGTAGTGGACGACATGCGATGCGGTCGGCACCGATTCGGCGAGCTGGGCGAGATAGGTCTGGCCGCCGGTCTTCTCGAGCTTGCCGGCGTCCTTCAGCCGATCGGAGATCGAGATGATGTCGATGGGTTCCGACTTGCCGTAGAGCGAGAGCATCGCGTCGAAGATGTCGGCATGGCTCTCGCGATAGAAATCGTCCGGCGTCACCAGGTCGGCCACGCGAAGCACGGCCTCCTTGTCGATGAGGATGGAACCCAGGACGGCCGCTTCGGCTTCATGGTTGTGCGGCGGGACGAAATCAGGCTTGCGGTCGTTCATAGCGGTTTCACGGCCCCATCTTACGCTCCGGAGGGGGGTGCGTCAAAACGGAAAAAAGACGCCGTGGGGCGTCTTTCAGGGGAGCTTGATGAGCCTGTGGATAAGATCGAAGAGGCCGGCATCCCCGAGAAGGGAGCGATGCCACCAGGGGCCCGTATGGCACCAGGCGGGGTCGAGGGCGCGCATGGGCGCGCGGGCGAGGGGATCATAGGTGCCGTTCACCGCGTGGAAGTCCCAGGGGCGGTCGCCGAGCCCGTCGATGAGGCCGCGGATGACCGGACTGCCGGGCCGCATCTCGCGGACATGCAGCCGCAGCACATGATCGGTGATGACGCCGATGCGCGCCGCCCAAGTGCCGTTCCAGGGCGTCCCGAAGGTGATGACCCTCCGGATGCGGCCGCGGACGGACGGTTCGAGCGCGGCGGCGACGCTGACGAAGCCGCCCATCGACCAGCCGACCAGCGTGACCCCGTCGTCGCCGTGTTCGGCGACGGTCTGGGCCAGCAGTTCCCCGTACCAGGCGATGCGCCGGCGGTAGACGAACGGCGCGAGTTCCCAGCATTCGGCGGCGATGCCGCGGGCGCGGAGATCGTCGCGGAAGGGATGGAACAGCGTCTTGCCCCCGGCGAATCCGGGGACGAGGATCGTCGGATTCGAGCCTGGTTCCTTCAAGGCCTGCCTCCTTGGAAAGGGCGTCGGTCGCGATAGCCTGTGCTATACTTCCCATACTATGCCGATTTCCGAAGGACGCAAGCGCATCATCAAGGCCTCCTTCGTGCTCTTCGGCACCATCGTCGGCGCCGGCATCTTCGGTCTGCCGTACATGGTCGCGCGCGCGGGGTACCTGCCGGGCCTTTTCTGGATGCTGATCCTGGCCGCCGCCGTCACCTTCACCCATCTCCTCTACGGCGAAGTCGTGATGGCGACGCCGGGCGAGCACCGGCTCGTCGGGTATGTGAAGATGTATCTCGGCCCCTGGGCGCATCGTGCCGAGACGGTCGCCTCCGTCATCGGCCTTTTCGGATCGAACCTCGCCTATCTCATCCTCGGCGGCCTCTTCCTCTCGAGCATCTTCCAGGCGCTGGGGATGCCGCTGGCGGAAGCGCACGGCTCGTCGATGCTTTTCCTGTTCGGCCTGGCCGCCGCCTGGTTCGGCACCAAGTTCCTCTCCGGCGTCGATTTCTGGCTGACGCTCGTCGAGTTCGGCGCCTTCGTCCTGCTCGGCGTCATCGCCTTCACCGGACTCGAGCCGGGCCATCTCGCCACCATCAGCCTCGACGAGGCCTTCCTGCCGTACGGCATCGTGCTCTTCGCCTACGGCGGGCTCACGGCCATCTCGGAGGTGCGCGCCATCGTCGGCGGCGGGAATCCCGGCGGGGTGCGCAAGAGCATCGTCGCCGGCACCCTGATGGCCGCGGCGCTCACGGTCTTCTTCGTCACCGCGGTCGTCGGCGCGCTCGGACCCGGCACGACGCCGGAAGCCGTGGGCGGATTGAACGCGAAGTTCGGCGGCTCCCTGCCGCTCATCGGCGCCGTCGCGGGCTTCTTCTCGATCCTGACCTCCTACATCGTCTTCAGCGAGTATCTCAAGAGCCAGTTCCAGAAGGATTTCGGCTGGCCGAAGATCGTCGCCGTCGTGACGGCCACCTGCGTCCCGCTCGTGCTCTTCCTCCTGGGCGTCCGCAGCTTCGGCGAGATCCTGGAATTCATCGGCGCCTTGCTGATCGGTCTCGAAGGCATCTTCGTGGCATGGATGTACCTGCGCGTCCGGGAGAAGTATCCCGGGCAGGTGATGCGCGTCCCGCATTGGCTGGTCCACCTCCTGATGGGGGTCTACGCGGCCGGCATGGCCTATACCATCCTGACCTGAACGGCCCGCTCGAATCGCCCGATAGCCAGTCGTAGCCGCAGGGCTTGCCCTGCTGACGGCCGGCAAGGCAAGCCTTGCCGCTACACGCATACTGTCAGATACCCTTGACAAAAAGGGTATTTTCGTGTATTTTAGGCCCATGGTTTGAATGGGCGCATCGTACCTGACGAGCCCCGTTCGCCTTGAAAATACGCACCTTTCATGGCCGCTGGCCGATTATCAACCGGCCCGACGGCCCATACCAAGGAGTGACGGATGAAAAAGACCCTCGAAGGCATCGCTCCGATGGTCCTTCCTCCACCCGGAGAAGAGACGATCGATGCCCTCCGCGCCCGCATCCGGGAGCTGGAGGAGGAGCAGGAACGCTCGTACGCGACGATCGGCGAGCTCCGCCGCAAGGACTTCGACGCCAGCCTCGAACGGATGGTGGCCGAAGGCCTCAAGGCGGCGACCTTCAAGGCGGCGCCCGACGGCCGGATCATCTCGGCCAACGCGCACGCCGCCGCGCTCTGCGGACCGGTCTTCGAGCAGGGCGGGAACCTTTACGCCCTGGTCATCGACCGCCTGCACCCGCCTTCGGGCATCGTGTCCGAGGACAGCGCGGTCCATGAGGCGCCCAAGCGCTACAGCGACCGCCTGCGCGACGCCATCGACGCCTCGCAGGTGGTCGCGCGCGTCGACCGGCGCGCGCGCAGGGATTCGAACGGCTTCGAGACCGACTGTTCCGTGATGGAACAGCTGATCTACGAGTCGAACGAGGGTCCGGTGCGCGTGCTGATGGCGATGTCGTATGTCCGGGACGCCAACGGGCATCCGTGGATCCAGCTCACGCTGGTGAACCTCGACGCGGTCAACCGCGACGACCTCACGGGCCTCTGGCGCCGCGGCACCTTCGACAATGTCCTCGTCCGCAAGGTCGAGGAACGCCGTCGGATGCTCCAGCGCATGGGGTTCTTCGGACCCTTGGCGCTGGCCATGGTCGACATCGACCACTTCAAGCCGGTCAACGATGTGCACGGCCACCTGGCGGGCGACGATGTGCTCAAGGCCGTCGCGCGCCGCATCCAGCGGGCCGTGCCGCGCAAGACCGACTTGGTCGCGCGCTACGGCGGCGAGGAGTTCGCCGTCATCCTGGACGCCGACGAGGGGGAGGCGCGGCTCATCGCGCAGCGCATCCTCGCGGCCGTCCGGTCCACGGATGTCGCGGCCCGTTCGGAGCGAGGCACGGTCTCCATCCGTCCGACGGTCTCGATCGGCCTCACCCTCTTCGAGGGCGAGGACGACACGCCGTCGCGGATGATCGCGCGCGCCGACGCCTCGCTCTACGAGGCGAAGGGCAAGGGAAAGAAGCAGGGCTTCTGGACCCTGCGGCGCGAGCGCGGACGGAACCGCGTCGTCCATGACGGCGAGGTCCTGCCGGATCCGGAAGGCCAGGCTCGGTGACGCAAGAGGCGCATCGCCCGTATGGGATGCGCCTCGTTTTTTATTTCCCGTTCCTGCGCGCTTCGGCCAGGTCGACCGTCTTCTTGAGGAGCAGCGCGATCGTCATCGGGCCGACTCCGCCCGGAACCGGCGTGAGCGCCGCGGCGACGCCTTCGAGGCTCGCCGCGTCCGCGTCGCCGACGGTCTTGCCGAGGACGCGGGTCGTGCCGACATCGATGACGACGGCGCCCGGCTTGATCGCGTTTCCCGCGAGCGAGCCCGGGAGGCCGAGCGCCGTCACGACGACATCCGCGTCGCGGCAATCGTCGGTGGGCGGCAGTCCGCGCCGTTCGAGCATCGTCTCGAGCGGCATCGAGAAGACGGGGCTCTTGGCCAGCACGCAGGACATGCCGCGCGCCGGCGCGCCGCCTTCGTCGAGCAGGGCGGAGATCGCTTCGACGAGGCCTGGCGCGCCCCCGCGTCCGTCCAGATACGCCTTGAGGTTCTCGGGATGGAAGCCGTCGACATCCTTCGCCGGGTCGATCGCCGCGATGACCGTATCGGCATCCATCTGCGGGGGGAGCGGGAGCTGGACCAGGATGGCGTCGATGGCGTCGTCCGCGTCGAACGCCCGGACCGCGTCGAGGATCGCGGACGGCGGCGCGTCGGCAGGGAAGTCCCGTCGCACGAACAGGATGCCGGCCTCGCGGCAGGCCTTCTCCTTCAGCGCGACATAGAGGTGCGAGGCGGGATCGTCGCCGACCAGCACCACGCCGAGGCCGGGCGTGAAGCCGAGCGCGGCGATGCGCGAAGCCGCCGCTTCGCGGATGCGGGCGGCGACGGCGCGGCCGTCGATGATGCGAGTCGCGTTCATGTCTTCCAGTCAGGATAGATCGGGTGCGCCTCGCAGAGCTTGGCGACGACGCGGCGGACATCCTCGCGGATGGCCTCGTCGTACGGCTGCTTGAGCGTCTGGGCGACCATCGTCGCGACATTGCGCATCTCGTCCTCGCCGAAGCCGCGCGCGGTGAGCGCGGGCGATCCGAGGCGGAGCCCAGAGGGATCCATCGGCTTGCGCGGATCGTAGGGGATCATGTTCATGTTGGTCGTGATGCCGGCGGCGTCGAGCGCTTCGACGGCGGGCTTGCCGGTGATGCCGAGCTCCGTGAGGTCGGCGAGCACCATGTGGTTGTCGGTGCCGCCCGTCACGACCTTCACGCCGTGCGCCTGGAGCGCTTCGGCGAGCGCCTGCGCGTTCTTCACGACCTGCGCCTGATACGCCGCGAACTCCGGGCGGAGCGCTTCGCCGAACGCGACGGCTTTGGCGGCGATGACATGCTCGAGCGGTCCGCCCTGCATGCCGGGGAAGACGGCGGAATCGATCTTCTTGGCGAAGTCCGCCCTGCAGAGGATCATCGCGCCGCGCGGGCCGCGGAGCGTCTTGTGCGTGGTGGTGGTGACGACATCGGCGTAGGGGATCGGGTCGGGGAACGCCTTGCCGGCCACGAGGCCCGCGAAATGCGCCATGTCGACCAACAGGTACGCGCCGACCTCGTCCGCGATCTCGCGGAAGGCCTTGAAGTCGAGCGTACGCGGATAGGCGGTGAAGCCGGCGACGATGATCTTCGGCTTGGCTTCGCGCGCGCGCGAACGCACCTCGTCCATGTCGATGCGGTGCGTGTCCTGGCGCACGCCGTAGTGGACGAAGGTGAAGAGCTTGCCGGAAAAATTGACGGGGGAGCCGTGCGTCAGGTGGCCGCCCATCGCGAGGTCCATCGCCAGGATCGTTTCGCCGGGCGCGGCGAGCGCGAGGTAGGCGGCCATGTTGGCCTGCGAACCGGCGTGCGGCTGGACATTGGCGTGCTCCGCGCCGAAGAGCTCCTTGGCGCGGGCGATGGCCAAGGATTCGATCTCGTCGATATGGGCGTTGCCTCCGTAGTATCGGCGGCCGGGATAGCCTTCGGAATATTTGTTGGTGAGCGGCGAGCCGAGCGCCTCCAAGACCGCTTCCGAGACGATGTTCTCGGAGGCGATGAGTTCGAGCGTGTCCTGCTGCCGGCGCGTCTCGTCGCGGAGCATGCGCGCGAGATCCGGATCTTGTGCGGTCAGGTGCTTCAGCATGGTTCGGGAGAAAAAATTCCCGCGAGGCGCGGGAGGTTCAGTTCATCAGGAGGAGCGTGATCTCGAGGTAGATCTCCTCGCCGTCGAGCTGGCCGTCGTCGTCGATGCGATCGAGCACGGAGCGCCTCGCCGCCGCGCGGATCGCCAGTCCGGCGCCGGACGCGTCGATCGTCGCGGCGATGCCCTCCGGGCAGTTCACGATGCCGTGGCTCGCGCCGGCGCGCAGGCGTTCGGCGTGCTCGCCGTCCTCGAGGACGGGCGGCACCGAGGTGATGCGGAAGCGGATCTCCCCGTCGCTGACGGAAATCGCCAGGTGGAGATCGATCCCGGTGGCGTTGCGGATCGCGATCACCATGGGCGGCCTCCTTCCGGTCAAGGTCCTGCCGCAAGCGTACCAGCCTCGGGCGCGTTTGGAAAGGAGAAAAAGAGACCCTTACGGGGTCTCGTCGCCGCACGGTCCGCCGCCCGCGCACTGCCGGAGGTAGTGGAGGATGACGAAGCCGTTCAGGTGGACGCCGATCCGGCCGAAGGCCGGGCGGTCGGGATAGCTGCCGATGGCCTGCGTCATGCCGACGAGGCGCCCCCGCGCATCGAAGACCGGGGCGCCGGAATCGCCCTTCGCGGGCGCGGGCCGGCTGCCGAAGAAGACGCGCGAGCCGTCGTCGAGCGCCTCGGCCTCGACGCGCATCGGCGAGAAGATGCCGGAGCGGTCGAGGTCGTTCCTGCCCTGGAAGACATACTGCCAGAGCGGTTCGCCGGGAGCCGCCGGCGCGTCGCGGAACGCGACGGCGCCCTCGTGCCGGCCCTGCACCATGATGAAGAGCAGGTCGACATGCTGGAACCAGTCGGCGTAGCGGCCGTTCCGGCAGCCGTCGGGGCCGACGACGGCGAAGTCCGGGAACATCCGGTCGCGCACATCCATGGCGTGTCCCGCCGTGGCGACGACGCCGGAGTTCACCCAGAACCCGGTGCCGCGCTCTTCGGCGTCGGCGAGGTTGTCGCAGGTGACATTCACATAGACCGCGACGACATGGGCGCGGGCCGCGGCGACTTCGCTCGGCGCCGTATCGGCCGGGCGCGGGGTGACCGTCGGGTCGACGGCGCCGCCGGGAGCGGCGCAGGCCGCGAGCAGGAACGCGAGAGCGAGATGGCGCATCGGAGCCTCCTGTGGAAGGTGCTCGTGCCACTGTAGCACTTCGGGCGTCTTGACGGGAGCGATGTTTTCCCGTATGCAAGGGACGGAGGAATCATGACCACCCTGATCATTCTCGCGGTGGCGATCGTCGTCGTCGTCGTCGGCGTCGCCGCCCGCCCCGCCCTCAAGCGTCTCGAGGAGAAGAACCGGCTCCGGCTCGCCGCCGCGAAAGAGGAGCGTGAAGCGGAGGCGGCGCGCGCACGCGAGCGCGCCGCGGAGATCGAGGCGCTCATCGCCGCCCAGCCCGCCTACTTCGCCGGCTGCGGCATCACGGTCACCGAACGGATGTCGACGCCGCGCGCCGCCGAAACCGGCCTCCTGCATCTGACGAAAGTCTCGGTGCCGGGCTCCAGCTGGAAAGAGCGTTGTCCCGAAGGCTGCGACGCCGGGATGCTCACCATGCGCGAGGTCGCGCCTGGCCGCGAAAATTCCGAGATTCGCGGCGTCATCTGGGACGACATCGGCCGCTACTGTCCGCGTTGCGGCGCCTGGAAGACGAACGACGAGTACCTTCAGCACTTCAAGCCGCAAGGCCCGCTCGGCCGCCGCCTGCGCGGCGCGACCAACCTCTTCGACATCCTCGGCGACCCGAAGGCGTCGTCGCCGGAGGACGAATGGCGCAAGCTCGACGGCGAAGAAGCCGAGCTGGAAGCGCGGCTGAACCGCGTCCGCACGCGGCGCCTCGCCCTCGCCGAGAAGCTCGGCAAGCCCATCGGCTCCCCGTTCCGTCCGCAGCTCGTGGCCGGAGGCAAGGAATCATAAGACCGACCCCATGAGGTCGGTCTTTTTCATCTCCCGAGTTCCCCGTACAACTCCGCATACCGCTCCGCGATCTTGTCCCAGTCGAACTTGGCCAGGCGTTCCTGCGCGCCGGCGGCGAGGCGGTCGCTGAGGCCCGGTTCCGTGAGGAGGCGGACGATGGCCTTGGCCAGCGCCTCGGCATCCGACGGCGGGACGAGCAGTCCGGTCTTCTCGTGCTCGATGACATCGGGGATGCCGCCGACCTCGGTGCCGATGACCGGCACGCCGAGCGCCTGCGCCTCGAGCAGTACGATCCCCAAGCCCTCGCCCAGCGACGGCAGGACGAAGACGCCGCTCTTCGCGACCTCGGCCATCGCCTCGGCGTTCGGCATCGGCCCCAGGAAGCGGACGACATCCTGCAGCGAGGCGTTCTCGACATGGGCCTTCAGCTCCGCTTCGAGCGCGCCGCCGCCGACGATGGCGAGCTCCGCGTCCTCCACGGAATGCCGCGCGATCTTGAGGGCGTCGATCAGGAAGGGGAGCCCTTTCTCGGGCGAAAGGCGCGCGACCGTCACGACGCGGCGCGGGATCTTCTCGCCGCGCGGCACCTTGGCCAGGTGCCCGAAGTCGACGCCGTTGGGGATCGTGAGCGTCCGCTCCGCCCCGAGCCGCTCGGCGCGCCTCGTGAGCGCGGTCGAGATGCCGACGGCGATCGTGGGAGACGCATGGATGTTCCGCCAGACGAAGCGGGGGATCTTCCGGTTCTTCTCCGGCATGTCGAGGTCGCCGCTCTGCAGGGTGAGGACGGTCGGCTTCTTCCCGCCGAACGCGCGGTACCACCAGAGCGCGATGCCGGCATACGACTCCATCACGGCGTGGACGAGGTCGTGCGGCGCCTTGAGCGCCCACAGCGGCGCGAGGAGCGGAAAGAGGAACTTGTCCCATCGCGTGCCGAGCCCGAGCCGGACGATCTCGTAGGTCAGCGCCGTGCCTTCGATGAGACGCGTCTCGCGGCGCGCCAGCCTGCCGTCGAGTCGCGCCGTCACGACCGTCAACGAAAACCGCCCGGCCCGGCGGCGGACGGTCTCGACGACCATCCGCTCCGCGCCGGAGACGAACGGTTCGTAGAAGGCGGAGAGGATCAGGACACGCATGCGGTGCGGTTCTTCTCCTCCAGATAGGCGTAGGTGATACGCAAGCCTTCTTCCAGCGGCGTGGTGGCCTTGCAGCCGAGCAGCTTCTCCATCTTGGCGGTGTCGGGCGAGCGATACTTGATCTCGATCTTGCGCGTCGGCGCGTATTCCGGCTTCAGGTCCTTGCCGGAGAGCCCGATGATCATCTCGGCCAGCTCCTTGATCTCGGTGGGCTTGCCCTTGCCGATGTTGATCGTCTCGCCGTTGGTCTCTTCCTTCACCATCGAACGCAAGATGCATTCGATGTTGTCCTTATAGAAGACGAAGTCGCGCGTGGCGGTGCCGTCGCCGAAGATGACGGGGGCGAGGCCTTTCATCACGCGATCGAGGAAGATGCTGACGACGAAGCCGTAGCCGGAGGATTCCTGGCGCGGGCCGTAGACATTGAAGAAACGCAGCGCGACCGTCGGCAGGCCGTACTTATGCCAATAATGGTGCGAGAGGTTTTCGCCGATGAGCTTCACGAGCGCGTACGGGTCGCGCGGGTTGGCGTTCAGCGGGCCGTGCTCGGCCGAAGGCATCGCGACCGGTTCGCCGTAGGCTTCCGAGGACGATGTGAACAGCACCTTCTTCACGCCGTGGTAGTGCGAAAGCTCGAAGATGCCGCGCAGGCCGTCGAGATCCTTGAGGACTTCGAGGGGCTGTTCCTCGACGCGCTTCACGCCGACCAGGGCGGCCAGATGGAAGACATATTCCGGCTGATGGACCAGGAAGACGGTCTCGAGCGTGCCGCGGTGGTTGGCATCGCCGTGGATGAAGGTGAAACGCGCGTCGGCGGCGTGCTGCTCGACATTCTCGCGCTTGCCGGTCATCAAGTTGTCGAGCACCACCACTTTGCCGGCGCCGAGTTCGAGCAGGCGGTCGACCAGATGGGAACCGACGAAGC
This sequence comes from Candidatus Paceibacter sp., assembly GCA_020724945.1. GTDB lineage: Bacteria > Patescibacteriota > Patescibacteriia > SG8-24 > DYFX01 > DYFX01. The sequence continues at coordinate 8,576 of DYFX01000004.1, read as the reverse complement.
CGGCGCCGCCGGTGACCAGGATTCTCGCGCCTTTCAGGGATTCGAACATATGGCGACAGTCTAGCGCGGCGCCCCGGTTTTTGCCAGTCTGCGCCGGCAGGGTACAATGGCGCATATGAAGAAAGAGACCGCCGACAAGATCCTCTCCGAGATGCGTCAGGGCTACCGCAAGGCGGCCGTCGAGGCCGCGCCCGTGCACGAACGCCTCTATCGCGAGGAGCTCGAACGCTTCGTGGACTATGTGCGCGAGCGCGAAGCGGTGCTGGATGTCGGCTGCGGCGACGGCCGCGTCTTCGAGACCTTCGCCCGCAAGAAGGTCTCCTACGCCGGCGTCGACCTTTCCGAGGAAGCGGTCGAGAAAGCCAAGGCGCGCTGGGCCAAGGAGATCGCCGAGGGCCGGGCGGCCTTCGAGGTCGGCGACCTGCTCGATCTCCCTGTCGAGGACGGCCGCTTCGATGTCGCGGTGGCGGCCGGCGTCCTCCATCATGTGCCGTCGAAAGCGTATCGCCGCCGGGCCGTCGCCGAACTCGCGCGCGTCGTGCGTCCAGGCGGCTATGTGCTCATCGCCGTCTGGAACCTCTGGCAGATGCGGCACTGGGGCGCCTTGCTCCATCAGGCGTTCGGCCGCAGGAACGGCTGGGATTTCGGCGACCTCAAGGTCACCTGGAAGAAGCCGTACTTTCCGCGCTACTACCGCGCCTTCCGGATGAAGGAGCTCGAGCGGCTGTGCGAGGGCGCCGGACTCGATATCGTCGAACGCCAATATGTAAGGAAGGGGGAGCTCTCCGGTTGGCTGCGCGGGGAGAACCTCGTGCTGATCGCCCGCAAGCGCTGAACGAAAAAAAGCCGACGCGACGCGTCGGTCTTTCAGATGCCCCGTTTCGGAGGGGGCGGATCGGGCGGCGGGCCTTCGGTCGCCGGCTTGGTAATCGGCGCTTCGGTGGGGATGTCCACCTGCACATCCTTGAAGATGCGCTGGGGGAGCTTCTTGCCCACCTCTTCGGCGGCCTTCTCGGCGGCGCCGATCTGCGCCTCGCGGCCCTTCGGCGCGGCTTCCTTGATGGCCTCGCGGACCTCCTTGGTCGCGCCGTCCGAGGCCTTGTCGGCCAGGTCCTGCTTCTGGGCGTTCCGCTTCTCGGCGGCGTCGCGCGCGCGGCTCTCGCGCTTGGGCGGGAGATTCTCCTGGCGCGGCTTGACCGTGACCTTGACCTCCTCGGGCTTGATGGGGGCGTTGGCCTGTTCGGCGGCCATGTCGCCGCCGGCTTTCTTGTCGTCGGACATCGCGGCTCCTCCGGAAATGAGCTTCCGCCATCTTGACATCAGCGGAAAAAGGTGTAAAGAAAGGGAAGGGAGGATCCTCATGCCGAGAAAACGACCGAGAACGAAGATCGTCGTACGCACCGTTCCTGAACCCGAACCTGACGACACGCCGCTCATCATCGGGCGGCCGCTCATCGAAGGGAGCGATCGCCTGCTGTTCCCGGCCTTCTACCGAGAGGAGCGCCGGCCCGTGACCTTCCGCTCGGACGACGGCTACCGCTCGCGGGAGGAGCGGGAAGAGTACGCCTGCGGCTGGTTCGATCGGGTGCGGAAGCTGCCGGAGCGCGTCCTGATCCTGGTCCCGCATCACATCTACTCCGACCCGAAGTACGCGTTCTTCCATACGGGCTGGACGCTCTCCGAACGCGACGGCGAGATCCGCACGCGCCAATGCGTCGTCTTCCTCGCCGGGCAGGCGGTGCCCATCGCCCGCGCCGACCAAGGCGTGCTCTGCCTCGCCGCGGTCGAAGACCTCTCCGCTTGGGACGGCCGCACGAGCGAGCAGAGCCTCGCGCAGGCGGCCTGACGCCGGAGACCCTCATCGAGGGTCTTTTTTCTTGTCTTGAAACTTCGGGTCCGAACGGATAGGATAGGCAGGAAATGCCCCTCGATCTCGATCATCTCCACCGCGTCCACTGCGTGGGCATCGGCGGCATCGGCGTCTCCGCGGCCGCCAAGTTTTTGCGTCTGCAGGGCAAGGAAGTGAGCGGCTCCGACGAGGCGCCGAGCGTCGTGACGGCCGACGCCGAGCGCGCCGGCATCCGCGTGCTGGCGCCCGCGTCCTCCAATATCGAGCCCGACCTCGATCTCCTCATCTATACTTCGGCCGCGCCCGAATCGCAGGTCGAGCGCGTCGAAGCGGCGCGCCTCGGCATCCCGCAGATGAGCTACTTCGAGTTCCTCGGCCTCGTCTCGCGGGGCGAGCGCACGGTCGCCGTCTGCGGCACCAACGGCAAGTCGACCACGACCGCGATGCTCGCGCTCATCCTCGAACGCGCGGGGCTCGACCCGATGGTCGTCGTCGGCAGCCGCGTGCCTTCATTCGAATACGGCAACTTCCGTCCGGGCAAGGGGGGCATCTTCGTCGTCGAAGCCTGCGAGTACCGCGAACAGTTCATGCATCTCCAGCCGTCCGTCGTGCTGACGACCAAGATCGTCGAGGATCATCTCGACTACTATCGCGATCTCGCGCATATCCAGGAGACCTTCCGTGCCTTCGCGACGAAACTGCCGGAGGATGCGCCGCTCATCTGGAACGCGGATGACGAGGGGAGCCGCGTCGCGTACGCGGGGATCGATCGCCCGAACGGCACTTTCGGCTTCAGGCCCGACGCCGATCTGCATGTCGAGAACCATGAGATCTCCGAAGGGCTCCAGCGTTTCGACGCGGTCTTCAAGGACGGCGCCGCCTGGCGAGGCCTCGAACTGCGCGTGCCCGGAGCGTTCAATGTCTCCAACGCGCTGGCGGCCATCGCCGCGGCCCGCGCGCTCGGGGCGAAGGAGGGGGCGGTCCGCTCCGCGCTCGCGGAGTTCGCCGGCATCTGGCGGCGCTTCGAGAAGGTGGGGGAACGCGATGGCGCTCCGGTCATCTCCGACTACGGCCACACGCCGGACGCCATCGAGGCGACGATCGAGGCCGCGCGCGAGTTCTATCCCGGCCGCCGCGTCCTCCTCGCCTTCCAGCCGCACCATCACGACCGCACCCGTAAGCTCTTCGACGCCTTCGTCCCGTCCTTCGACGCCGCCGACGCGCTCATCCTCTCGGAGATCTACGGCGTGGCCGGCCGCAAGGAGCATGAGGGCGAGATCTCCTCGCGCGACCTCGTCGAGGCGGTCAAGGCGCGCGGCGTCGTGAAGGATGTCCGCTACGCCGCAGGGCCGCAGGCCGCGCTCGCCCTGCTCGAAGACGCCGAGGCCGAAGGTGCTATCATGCTGATCATGGGAGCCGGAGACATTTATTCCATCGCGTACCCGCTATGCCGAACGCACCGATGAAGCCGCTCGATTCCTTCCTGCTCGCCGCCGTCCGCTACGGCCTCATCGCGGTCTTCGCCCTGCCGTTCGTGGTGGTGCTCAAGCACCTCTACCCGTGGGTCTCCGGCAAGATCTGGGGCTTCCAGCTCATCATCGAGATCCTCTTCCCGCTCTATGTTCTGCTCGCCCTGCGGCGCAGGGAGTTCCGCCCGGCCAAGAACGCGTTCCTCTACGCGCTCCTCGCGTACTTCGCCGTCGCCACGCTCTCGATGCTGCTCGGCGAGAATCCGCACCGCAGCTTCTGGGACAAGCCGGACCGCCTGACCGGCCTGTTCTTCCAGTACCACCTGCTGGCGTTCTTCCTGATGGCCGGCGCGGTCTGGCGGCGCGCGATGACCGTGCCGGTCGTGGCCGCCGTCGCCACGGCCGTCATCCTCTCGATCCACGCCATCGCGCAGGTGGCGAACGGCGCCCCGGGCGGCGACGGCCGCGGCAGCGCGACGCTCGGCAATCCGAGCTATCTCGGGCAGTTCCTGGTGCCGCACCTTTTCCTGTGCGGCTGGCTCATCTACCGCCATTGGAAGACCGGCCTGCGCTGGCTCTGGCTTTCGTCCGCCGCGATCGTCCTGATCGGCGTCTTCATGACGAAATCGAAGGGCGCGCTCATCGGCGTCTTCGTCGGCGCGTCCATCGCCGCGCTCATCGCCGCCCTGCGCGGCGAAGGCGCCGTCCGGAAGTACGGCCGCGTCGTCATCATCCTGCTCGCGCTGGCCATCGTCGCCTTCCTCGCCGGGCACAAGATCCGTCCCGTGCACCGATGGCTCTACGACAACCGCCTCTCGCTCCAGTACATCGAGGAGACCTCCGGTTCGCGCAAGCTGCTCATCGAGAACGCCGTGAAGGGCATCAAGCAGCGTCCGCTCCTCGGCTGGGGCCCCGAGAACTTCGAGGACGGCTATTACTTCAACTACGACCCGAAGACCCTGCGGTATTCGGATTACGAGACGCGCCAGGACCGCCCGCACAACCTGGTGCTGGAGATGCTGCACAACTTCGGCGTCATCGGCTTCCTGGCGTACGCGGCGATGTTCTTCTTCGCCGTCCGTCTCGCGCTCCGCAAGGGGCGGCCGGATCCCGCGCTGGGCGCGATCCTGGTCGTGGCGGCCTTCTCCCAGGTCGCCACCAACCTCTTCATCTTCGAGACGCCGATGTCGTACCTGGCGCTCTTCTTCATGCTGGCGCTCGTGGCCGCCGACCGCGGCGGCGGCGAGGCCCCGGGCGAGGAAGGCCCTGACGAATCGTCCGCCGCGGCCACCCCGGTCTTCCTCGTGCTGGCGCTGCTCTCCTTCTGGTGCATGCGGAACGCCATCTTCGGCACGATCGCCGCCGCGCGCCTCACTTCCGACATGATCATCTCGCTGTCGCAGAATGTCGACGCGGAGACCTGGAAGGGCAAGCTGGCGGAGCTCCGCGCGCTCCGGACGCCGTACTACGAACGCGACATCCGCGCGCTCACCTCGCACTTGAGCCGCCAGCGCGGCGAGTACCTGGAAGGCCCGTTCAAGGAGATCCTCATCGATCTCGTCGAGGACGAGTACCGCCGGCTCCAGGACAACCGCACTGACTATGTCCATGCGCTCGTCACGACTTCGGGATACTTGAGCTTCTGGCCGCGCACGCCCGAACAGCAGGCCGCGCTCGAGGACGCCGCCGAGGCCATGGCCGCGCGCTCGCCGAACCGGCACGAGGTGCAGGCCATGCTGGCGCAGATCGACTGGGAGCGCGGCGACCTCGACGCCGCCGAAGCGCATGTGCGCCGCATCAAGGAACTCGACCCCGCCAACCCGTACGGCGACGGCTGGTGGGCGCGCTGGCAGATCGCCTTCCGCGACCCGGTCGCGGGCGTGAAGCATGTGGCGGAACACCCGGAAGTCCGTTCGAACCCCGAAGCCTGGAGCATGGTCGAGTACGCCACCCTGCACGCCATGAACGCGCGACGATGGGACGCGCTCGACGCCATGCAGAAGGCATCCGTCGAGTTCGGGGTGCGCAATGTCCAGTGGGACCTGACCGGCGCGCTCGGCGCCTGGGGGCTCGGCGACAAGGAGCGCAGCGACGCCATCATCAAGGAGGCGCTCGAACTCTATCCTGACCGCGCCGAGCTCATCCGGCAGATCACCGCCTCGCGCGATCAGATCGTCGCGAACGGAGGTTAAGCGAGCGAGCGGTACAGCGCGAGCGTCGCATGGATCATCATCGAACCCGAACGGCGTTCCGCGATGCGCGGCACGCCGTTTTCGATGCGTGCGCGGAGCGCGGCATCCGTCAGGAGCCTGCGCAAGGCGTCGGAGAGCGCGGCGGGATCGGAGGGCGGCACGAGCAGTCCCGTTTCGCCGTCCTCGACGATCTCCGGAAGCGCGCCGACCCGCGTGGCGACGACGGGGACGCCCGCGAGCGACGCTTCGAGGACGGCCCAGGGGAGGCCTTCTTTCGAGGAGGGGAGAGCGAAGAGATCGAAGCCCTTCAGCAGGCGGGCGGCGTCCGTGACGGCGCCGGGCAGATGGATGCGCGCGCGGTGCGGATGCACGGCGCGGAGCTCCCGAAGCCGCGGCATCTCGGGGCCGTCGCCGAGGACGACGAGTTCCGCGTCGGGAACCTCCGGCGCGAGAAGCGCGAAGGCGGCGAGCAGGTTCGGCAGGTCCTTGGCGGGATAGGCGTTGGCGATCGTCCCGATGACGCGCCCTTCGAGGCGCGCGCCGCAGACGCGCGAGAGCTCCGTCCGCGCGGCCGTCGCGTCGAGAAACGCGATCTCGCCCGGATCGATGCCGAGGGGGATGAGATGCAGGCGTTCGTCCGTCGAAAGTCCGCGGCGCAGGGCCGTCGCGCGTTCGGCGCCGGTCAGCACGACGGTCGCGTCGCGCCAGCGCGAGGCGAGCTTCTCGCTCCAGAGCACCGCGAGGCGGAAGGCGAGGCCGCGCCGTTCGGAGAAGCCCCAGCCGTGGGCGGTGAAGACATGGCGCGGCCGTTTCCGCGAAAGGCGGACGGCCAGCGCGGCGACGAGCCCCGCCTTGCTGCTGTTGGCGTGCACGAGGTCGAAGCCCTCCTCGTCGATCAGCCTCCGCAGGCGCCGGACCGCCTTGAAGTCGCTCCAGGGCGCGATGGGGCGGACGAGGTCGCCGAGCTCGAACGCCTTCACGCCGGACGGAAGCCGGCGGAAGAGTTCGCGAGATTTCGACGGCCCGGCGGCGACGGTCACATCGAAAGCCGCCGCCGCGGCGGTCGCGAGGCGGAGGACATAGGCTTCGGCGCCGCCCCAGGCGGAGGAGGTGACGATCAGCAGCAATTTCGGTCATGCGGCATCCATGGTTTTCGGCGAGCGCCTGCTTGCTTTTGGCTTCTTTCGAGG
>DYFX01000004.1:0-1866 GCA_020724945.1 Candidatus Paceibacter sp. | reverse complement strand
GGCATTTTCCCTCCCGACATCGGCGGACCCGCCACTTCCGTCTCGATGTTGGCCGAAGCGTGGGCCGCGCGCGGGCACGATGTCGCCGTCGTCACCTATTCCGATGTGGGCGACGACGGCGTCGCCTGCCCGTACGAGGTGAAGCGCGTCGTGCGCGCCCGCCCCGCGGGGCGGAGGTATCTCGCGTATCTCCGCGCGCTTTGGCGCGCCTCGGCCCTGCCTGGCCCGATCTTCGCGCAGGACGGCATCGCCTCCGGACTGCCCGCGGCGCTCGTCGCCTCGCTTCGGCGGCGATTTCGCCTGGGAACGCGCGCAGGTCGCCTACGGCTACGCCGAATCTCTCGAGCATTTCCAGAAGGATCTGGCGGTCCCGCCGGTCATTTTCCTGTCGCGGTTCCTCCAGAAGCTCGTCTACCGCCGCGCCGACCGCGTCATCGTCCCGAGCCGCTATCTCGCCGGCGTCGCGCGCGGCTGGGGCGTGCAGGAAGGCCGCATCCGCGTCATCCATAACGGCGTGCGCGCGCCCGTCTTCACGGAGCCCATCGAGAAACGGCCGCAGCGCATCGTCGCGGCGGGCCGCCTCGTACCCTGGAAGAATTTCGATGTGCTCATCAAGGCGATGCCGAAGGTGCTCGAGAAGTTCCCGGGCGCCAGCCTGATGATCGTCGGCGACGGACCGGAGGAGACGCGCCTGCGCGCGCTCGCCGGCGCGCCGATGCTGAACGGGAGGGTCAAGTTCGTCGGCCGCCTCAAGCGCGAGGAGGTCTGCCAGGCCATCGCCGCTTCCGGCGTCTTCGTCCTGCCGAGTTCCTATGAAGGCTTCTCGCACCAGCTCGTCGAGGCGTTCGCCTGCGGCGCCGCCGTGGTCGCGAGCCGCGCCGGCGGGAATGCGGAGCTGGTGGAGGACGGCAAGAACGGCCTGCTCGTGCCGCCGGGAGACGCCTCGGCGCTCGCGGACGCCGTCATCGCCTTCCTGGACGATCCCGTCTTCGCGGGCGTCTGCGCCAAGGAGGCCGGCAAGGATCTGGAACGCTTCTCGGTCGAGGCGCAGATCCGCGAGACGACTGACGCCGTCCTGGGCGACGGGAAGCTCCGCGTCCTGCTCGTGAGCCGCGATCCGTCCGTGGCCGATCCGTCCTCCTCGTCCGCGGCGCGCATGCGCGCCTACGCCGCGCGCGTCGACGCGCTCGAAGTCGTGGCCGTCGGCCGCGCGGACTCCGCGCCTCGCAAGGATCTCGACGGCTACTTCGCGCGCATCGTTGACCGCCGCCGCGATCCGCTTTCCCTCACCGCGCTCTGTCGCGCGACGATCGACGCGGCGCGCGACGCCTCCGCGACGCTCCTCGTCGCCCAGGATCCGTTCGAGACGGGCGTCGCCGCGCGCGCGGCCTCGTTCCGCCTGACGACCCCCTATATCATCGAAGACCACGGCGCCTTCTTCGCCGACGGCGTCTGGGCGTCCGAGACGATGCTGAACCGCGTCCGCGCCGCCGCCGGCCGCCGCGTCGTCCGTTCCGCTTCCGGCATCCGCGCCGTGAGCGCCCGCGCCGCCGCTCCGTACCGGACGCTCGCGCCCGGCGTACCGGTCGAGACGATTCCTGTCGCGATGCGCCTGGCCGAGAAACGGATCGATGCGAAGACGGGCGGCCCCCTCACTGCGCTGTACGCCGGCCGTTTCAGCTCCGAAAAGAACCTGACCCTGCTCGTGCAGGCCTTCGCGAAGCTCCGCCGCGCCGTGCCGGACGCCATCCTCCTGCTGTGCGGCGAAGGTCCGGAGAAGACGCGCGTCGAAGGCGAAGCGATGCTCTTGGGCGTCGCGTCCGGCATCCGGTTCCTTCCCTGGACGCGCGAGATGGCTTCGGTCTA
>DYFX01000091.1 GCA_020724945.1 Candidatus Paceibacter sp. | reverse complement strand
CCCGTCGTCTTCGTCACCCCGTCACATCTCCTCCGGCGCGGCGAATCCGAGGAGCGCCATGCCGCGGACGAGCGCGGCATCGGCGGCTTCGAGGAGCTTCAGGCGCGCCTCGCGATCCTCCTTCGAGGCGTTCAGCACCTGCGCCTTCTCGTAGAGCGCGGCGACCGCCTTGGCGATGTCGTAGATCTGCGCCGCCACGAGGGACGGGCGGGATTGCTCGGCGGCGCGGCGGACGGCTTCGGGGAAGCGCGCGACGGACAGCGCGACGCGGAACTCCTCCTCGACGGCGTGGCGCCCCTCCCCTTCCGCGGGGGTCTCGACGGCTTTCCGCGCGATGCTGCGGATGCGGGCGTGCATGTACTGGAGGTACGGGCCCGTCTTGCCGGTGAAGGCCAGCGAGGCCTTCGGGTCGTAGACCATGTCGGAGGCGATGTCGACCTCGAGGAAATAGAACTTCACGGCCGCGAGCGCGACCAAGCGCGCGCGGCGGTCGAGCTCGTCGTCGGAGAGCGTCGGGTGGCGCTGGCGGATCTCCAGCGCGGCGTCGGTCTCGAGCGCCGTCAGCAGGTCGTCGGCGTCGACGACGGTGCCTTCGCGCGACTTCATCCGGCCTTCCGGCAGGGTGACATAGCCGTAGGAGAGGTGCTCGAGATTCTTGGCCCAGGGATAGCCGGCGAGCTCCAGGATCTTGAAGAGCTGGCGGAACTGGAGGTTCTGCTCGTTGCCGACGACATAGAGCGAGCGGTCGAGCGCGTAGTCGTCGAACTTCTTCTTGGCGAGATAGAGATCCTGCGTGATGTAGAGCGCGGTGCCGTTCGAGCGCAGGAGGACCTTGTCGGGCAGGCCGAACGGTTCGAGCTTCGCCTCGACATGGCCGTCCTCTTCCTTCTTGAAGGCGCCCTTGGCGATGCCCTCCTCGACGATGGCCTTGCCGCCCTTGTAGATCTCGCTCTCCCTATAGATGGCGTCGAAGCGGAAACCGAAGCGCGCGTAGGTCTCGTGCTGGCCGCGGACGCACCACTCCCCCATCGTCTTCCAGAGCGCGCGCGTCTCGGGATCCTCGGCCTCCCATTTCTCGATGACCTCCTGCGCCGCCTGTTCGAGCCAGGCTTCGCCGGCCTTGAGCTTCGCTTCGAACAGCACATACCACTCGGCGACGAAGTGATCGCCTTTCATGCCGGAGGATTCGGGCGTCTTGCCCTCGCCCCACTTCGCGTAGGCGACCATCGCCTTGGCGATGGCGAGTCCGCGGTCGTTCAGCACCATCGAACGCACGACCTCGTGGCCTTGCGATTCGAGCAGCGCCGAGACGGATTCGCCGATGAGGCCGTTTCGGACATGGCCGAGGTGGAGCGGCTTGTTGTTGTTGGGGCTGATGAACTCGACCATGACCTTCTCGTCGTGGCCGACCTTGCGGTCGCCGAAGCGCGCGCCCGTCTCGAGCGCCTCTTCGGTCGCTTTCACGACGACCGCCTCGCGGTCGAGGAAGAAGTTGAGGTAGGAGCCTTTCGTCTCGACGCGCGCAAAGCCTTCCGGCAGTTTCACCGCGGCGGCGAGTTCCGCGGCGATGGCGGGCGGCGCCTTCTTCAGCTGCTTGGCCAGCGCGAAACACGGGAACGACAGGTCGCCGTTCTCGGGGAGTTCCGGGTATTCGAGCAGGTGCTCATGCAGGTCGGCATGCGCCGCGGCGGACAACGCCTCGGCGAGCGACGCGCGCAGGGATTCGATCAGGTACATGTCAGACGATCTTCACGAAATGCAATTTCCCCTTCTGGAGGACGGAGCCCTTCGTCACTTCCGTCATCGGATCCTTGGCGGGCTGGCCGTCGATCTTCACGCCTCCGCTTTCGATGTCGCGGCGCGCCTGGGAGTTCGAGAGAGCGAACGCCTGCGCGACGGCTTCATAGAGCTTGGTCGGCTTCGCGAGCTTCCATTCCTTCATCTCCGTCGGCATCTCGCCTTTCTGGAAACGCGCCTTGAAAGCGGCTTCGGCCGCTTCGGCGGCCTTGTCGCCGTGATACATGGCGGCGATGCGCTTGGCGAGGCGCATCTTCACGTCGCGCGGGTTCTCCCCCTTCGCCAGCGCCATCTTCTCACGGACGATCTCCTCGTTCGAATAGTCGGCGGCGAGCTCCAACCAGTTGTCGAGCGCCTCGTCGGGGATCGACATCGTCTTGCCGAACATCTCGTCGGCGGAATCCGTGAGGCCGATGTAATTGTCGAGCGACTTCGACATCTTCTCCTTGCCGTCGGTGCCGACGAGGAGCGCGGTCGTCATCACTTCCTGGGGCGGCATCTCGCGCTTGCTCATGAGCGCGCGGCCGGCGAGCATGTTGAAGGTCTGGTCGGTGGCGCCGATCTCGATGTCGGCCTTCAGGACGACGGAATCGTAGGCCTGGAGCATCGGGTACAGCAGTTCATGCATGTGCACATCCGTATGCGCGGCGAGGCGCTTCGAGAAGTCGTCGCGCTCGATGATGCGGGCGACGGTGAACTGCGCGCAGAGCGAGACGAAGTCGGACGCCTTCAGCTTGCCGAGCCATTCGGAGTTGAAGCGCACTTCGGCCTTCTTCACATCCAGCACCTTGCCGACCTGCGCGAGGTAGGTCTTGGCGTTGGCCTTGATCTCCTTGTCGGAGAGCATCGGACGCGTCTTGGACTTGCCCGTCGGGTCGCCGATCTTGGCGGTGAAGTCGCCGATCAGGAAGATGACCTTGTGGCCGAGCTCCTGGAACGCGCGGAGCTTGCGGAGGAGGACGGCGTGCCCGATATGGAGGTCGGGGCGCGACGGGTCGGCGCCGAGCTTGATGCGGAGCTTCTTGCCTGAACGGAGCCGCTTCTCGAGGCTCTCGCGGACGATGACTTCGGAGACCTGTTGCGTCAGGAGGCGTTCGATCTTGCTGTCGAGTTCGGCTTTCATACCTCAAGAATGTAGCGGTTACGACCTAAAAAAACAACCCCGGGAGGGGTCGTCAGTTGAGGGTGCCGTCGTGCGTGGACGCCCGGCGGCGGAGGATGTGGTACGCC
>DYFX01000090.1 GCA_020724945.1 Candidatus Paceibacter sp. | reverse complement strand
AGAAGCTCATCCCGCTCTTCGCCACCAACGCGATGGAGGACAAGCCGCTCCCGCTTTTCAGGAGCAGCAAGAACACGCGCGAGTGGATTCACGCCGACGACCACAGCTCCGCCGTCGACGCCATCCTGGCGAAAGGCAAGCCCGGCGAGATCTACAACATCGGCACCGGCGTCGAGCGCTCCATCGAGGAGATCACCGATCTCATCCTGTCGACGCTCGGCAAACCGGAGTCGCTCAAGACCTATGTCCCGGACCGCCCCGGCCACGACCGCCGCTACTTCATCGACTCGTCCAAGCTCTCTCGCGAGCTCGGCTGGAAGCCCGCGGTCCCTTTCGATCGGGGCATCCGCGACACCATCCTCTGGTACCGCGACAACCCCGACTGGTGGAAGCGCGTGAAGAGCGGGGAGTATCAGAAGTATTACGACGCCTACTATAAGGAAACGCTGAAAGAATCCGTATGACGCCCCACAAGGTCCTCATCTTCGGCCGCGGACAGCTCGGCAGCTTCTACCGGGCGCATTTCGCGTCCCTGGGCGCCGCCGTCGAAGCGCCGGAAGGCGACATCCGCGACGAGGCCTTCGTCTCGGGCGCCGTCTCCGCCGCGGACCCCGACCTCATCGTCAATGTCGCCGCCAAGACCAACATCGACTGGTGCGAGATGAACCGCGCCGAGGCCTTCGCCATCAACACGCTCGGCGCCGATGTCGTCGCCAAGGTGGCGGAGGAGCGCGGCGTCTACCTCGTGCATGTCTCCTCCGGCTGCGTGCAGGAGAGCCTGACGGCCGAGGTCGTCCATACGGAAGAGGACGCCCCGCATCCGCTCTGTTTCTATTCCTGGACCAAGGTCTGGGCCGAGAATCTCCTCACCGAACGCGCCGCGCGCGGCACCCTGAAGACGCTGATCCTGCGCCCGCGCCAGCTCCTGTCCTCGATGGTCAGCCCCAGGAACGCGCTCGTGAAGATGCTGACCTATGCGAAGTTCATCGACACGCCGAATTCCTGCACCGTCGTCGAGGACCTGATGGACGCCACTTCCAAGCTCGTCGCCAAGGACGCGACCGGCGTCTACAATGTCGTGAACCCGGGCGTGACCAGCCCGCTCCGCATCGCGCGGATGCTCAAGGAACGGCTGAAGCCCGAGATGCAGTTCGCCGAGATTTCCAAGGAGGAGCTCAACCGCATGACGCTCGCCAAGCGCATCGACTGCGTGCTCTCGACCGCCAAGCTCGAGAAGGAGGGCATCGTCCTCGCTCCCATCGAGGAGCGCCTGGTTGACATCATCGCGGAACTCAAGCATACTCTCGAATCCGGCGAGGCCGACGCGACGCTCCGCAAGACGGAGGAAGAAACGCGCGAGAAACTGGCCTTGGTCGGATAGGACCTTTCGCGAGGAGGAAAGATTGTCGGAAGCAAGAAGGAAAGTCATCCGCGCCGTCGCTTCGGATTGGGGGAAGGTCGTCGTCGACTTCGACAACGACAAGGTGGGCCAGGCGCTCACCATGCATTCCTCGTCCTACGACCCCGCGCACATCACCGGCATCATGTTCCGGAAGCTCCGCGAGCTGTTCGATGTCTACATGCGCGGCCACATCAGCACGGACGGGTACCGCCAGGCGATGAAGTGCGCCCTGCACCTCACCTGCACGGACCCGGCCTTCGACGCCGCCTTCGCGGATGTCTTCACGCTCAACGAGCCGATCGTCGCGCTCTGGAAGCGCCTGCGCGCCGAAGGGGTGAAGATGGTCGCCGCCTCGAATGTCGAGGAGCTCCGCCACGCCAAGCTCAAGGAGATGGGCGTGCACGACCTCTTCGACGCGCACTGCCTGTCGTACCAGGTCCGCGTCGGCAAGCCGGATCCCGCCTTCTTCCGCAAGGTGCAGGAGATCGCCTACCTCGACCCGCAGCAGATCCTCTTCGTGGACGACCACGCGGAGTTCGTCGAGGTCGCCCGAGGCGAGCTCCTGCAGGGCTTCGCCTACGACCTCAAGGACCACGCCGCCTTCGAGCGGTACCTCGAGGGCGTCGAGTTCCGTCCGTACCGCATCAGCTGACCGCAGGCCGGACCCTTGACGGGGCCGGCCTTTTCTGTTACGGTCCGCGGTCTCCTCCATGGGGGAGGGGCGCAGCCCGGAGGCCATCGATGTCAGGAAATCTCGTGTCCATCGCGTTCTGGTCGTTCTTCCTCATCGCCGCGTTGCCGGCGCTCCTGTTCCTTCTGGGGACGCTCCTGCGCGAATCCCTGCTCGCGACCGGCCGCATGCATGTCGACGACGGGTCGGACGACCCGTCCTCCGCCGCCTATCGGGTCTACCTGCTCTCGCGCGCCTCCGCGACGCTCGCCGCCGCCGCGCTCACGGCCCTCGTGCCCCTCGCCGCCGCCGGCATCCTGGCCGCGGCCGGCACGACGCTCGCGTCGGCCGCCTTCTCCCTCCTGCTGGCGTACGGCGTCCTGATCGTCTCGGACATCCTGCGGACGCGACAGGCGCGTCTCGAGGACGCGTTCCTGCAGCTCTCCGGCATCACCGTCTCGGAGGCCTATGCCCGCGTGGTCGACCTCCAGCCGGCAGGCCCGCCGCCGTCCGTCGATCGGACGACCGCCCGTTAGAAGGCGGTTTTTTTCTTTTCGTGCTATCCTGATGGCATATGAACGCCCGGAAAGTCCAAGTCTATTTCTTCCTCGCGGTCTTCGCGCTGTCGGTGGTGCTGTCGTTCATGGTCTTCAGGCCGTACCTGGGCCTGATGGTCTTCGCCGGCGTCCTGGCGGTGCTGATGCAGCCCGTCTACCGGAGGCTCCGCGGCTATTACCGCGGCAACGCCTCGCTGGCCTCGCTCTCCACCGTCTTCCTGACGCTCGTGCTGATCCTCATCCCGCTGGCCTTCATCGCCGGGACGCTCGCGGTCGAAGCCGTCCAGCTCTTCAATTCCGTGCGCGGCCAGGTCGACTTCCATGTCCTCGCCGACACGCTCGCGAAGATCCTCGGTCAGGAGCAGGCGCAGGCCATCGCCGCGGAGGCCACGCGCGCCGTCCGCGATGTCGCGACCTACGCCCAGCCCTTCGTGAGCGGGCTCACCTCGAACATCGTCGCGGTCTTCTCGAACACCTTCTCGTTCGTCTTCGGCTTCTTCATCACGCTGATGGGCATGTTCTACCTGCTCAAGGACGGCGG
>DYFX01000089.1 GCA_020724945.1 Candidatus Paceibacter sp. | reverse complement strand
GGGGCCGGGCTCGAACCGGCACGCCCTTGCGGGCAGGGGATTTTAAGTCCCCCGTGGCTGCCATTTCACCACCCGGGCAGGCGACTCAACGCTAACAAAAAACGCCGCTCTTGTCAGCGGCGTTTCTTCTTCGGCGTCTTCAGCCACTTCATCAGATCCTTGAGCGACCGCGCGTTCAGCACATCCTTCTTCTCCGCCCAGCCGCGGCGCGCGATGGCGACGCCGAGGTCGAGGTAGCGGAGGTGCGAAGGATGGTGCGCGTCGGTATCGATGACGAGCTTCACGCCGAGCTTCACCGCCATGCGCACATGCTCGTCGCGCAGGTCGCTGCGGTCGGGATAGGCGTCGATCTCCATCGCGGTGCCGGTGGCCTTGGCGGCTTTCAGGACCGCGAGCATGTCGATGGCGTACGGCGGCCGCTGTCCGATGACGCGGCCGGTCGGATGGAAGATGCAGTCGACATGCGGGTTCCGCATCGCGGCGATGACGCGCGCGGTCTGCGCCTCCTCGGGAAGGTTGAAGTGCGAATGGATGGAACCGCCGACGAAGTCGAGCGACGCGAGCGCGGCGTCGGAGAGGTCCATCCGCCCGTCCTTCAGGATGTCGCACTCGGCGCCCTTCAAGACGGTGAAGCCTTTCATCGTCGCGTTCAGCGCGTCGATCTCCTTGCCCTGCTTCGCGAGCCGCTTCTCGTCGAGCCCGCCGACCATCGCGAGCGCCTTGGTGTGATCGGTGACGGCCATGTAGTCGAGACCGAGCTTCTTCGCCTCGGCCGCCATCTCCGCGATCGTCGCGGCGCCGTCGGTCCACGAGGTCTGCACCTGCAGGTCGCCGCGCACGGAACCGTACGGGACGAGCTTCGGCAGGCGCCGCTTCTTCGCCGCTTCGATTTCGCCTTCGGCCGTGCGGAGTTCCGGTTCGATGTAGGGGAGCCCGAGCTTCCGGTAGACCTCCTCTTCGGTGCGGGCCGCGACGCGCGTCCGACCTTTCCAAAGCCCGTACTCGTTGAGCTTCAGGCCTTTCTTGATCGCCATCGTGCGCACCTGGACATTGTGATCCTTCGAGCCGGTGAAGTACTGCAGCGCCGCGCCGAAGGCGGCGTCTTCCACGACGCGCAGGTCGGCATGCATGCCGTTCTTGAGGCGCACGACCAGCTTGGTCGGGCCGCGTTCGAGCGTGCCCGCGACCTCGCGGTGATGCGCGAACTCGTCCATCGCGGCCTCGGGCGTCGAGGTCGTCACGAGGAAGTCGAGATCGCCGATCGTCTCCTGGCGGCGGCGCACCGAACCGGCCGCGGCGGCATGGCGCACGCCGGGAATCTTGCGGAGCGCGGCTTCGATCTCGAGCGCGAGCGGCAGGACATGCCCGAGGACCTTGCGCCCCGTGTCGCTCCTCACGAAGCCGACGGCTTTCAGGATGTTCTCTTCGGTCTTCTTGCCGAGCCCGGGGATGCCGGCGATCTTCCCGGCCTTGGCGGCGCGTTCGAGGTCGGCGACATTCTTCACGCCGATCTTCCTGTAGAGGAGGAGCGCCGTCTTCGGCCCGACATGCTCGACGCGGGTGAGACCGAGGACATCGATCGGCAGCTTCTTCTTGAGTTTCTCGTGTTCGGAGAACTTGCCGGTCTCGAGGAGCGAGGCGATGTGCGCGGCGATGCCGGGGCCGACGCCGGGAATCTCCTTCAGGCCTTTCTCGCCCTTCTCCTCGAAGAGCGTCGCGATGTCGCGCCCGAAGGCTTCGGTCTCCTCGGCGGCGCGCTCGTAGGCGCGCGGCTTGAATTTCTCGCCGAGCATGGCATAGAGCATGCCGGTTTCCTTCAGCTGCCGCGCGATGTCCGCGTTCGAGAGTCGCTTCATACGGGGAAAGTGTAGCATATCGAAAACGACCCTCTCGGGTCGTCTTTTTCGTTCAGGCTTTCGGGGTCGCGTCCGGCGCGGGCGTCATCGTGAACTCCTTGTAGGTCATGTGGCCCGTGAGCGCGGCGCCGACGATGCTCGAGAGCGAGGCGAGGCAGATGAGGCACCAGGCGTAGATGACGAAGGCTTCGAGATAGGTGAGGTAGAGGGAGAAGAGGACGCCGCCGGCGAGGAGCGCGAGCAGCATCTTGCCGATGACGGGGTCCTTCGTCTTCGAGAAATGGATCGCCACGATGCCCATCATCAGGTAGCCGACGACGCCGAAGCCGGCGACGGGGAATCCGAAAATCTTGCCGTACGGCCCGCGGTTCACGAGATCGCAATTGAAGGTCGCCGTGACATTGCAGGCGCCGCCGCCCAGCGGGGCGTAGTGCTGCTTCAAGGCATACAGGGACACGAAGAGCCCCATGGCGATGAAGAACAGCAGGAAGGCGTAGTGGTACTTGCGGATCATATGGAGAGATTCAAGCGCGTCCGGGCGGAAAAATCAAGACCGGCGCCGCGCGCCGGTCGGATCGCTTACTGGGAGCAGCCGGCCTTCTCGCCGAGCACGACGGGCAGCTGTTCGCCCGTGATGCGCGTGCCGTCAGGGAAGATCCAGGTCGGATAGCTCTCGATGCCGGCGTCGTCGCACGGCTTGGTCTGCCCGCGCTGGTTGCCCGGGAGCGCGCACTCGACATAGTCGACATACTTCATCGAGTTGCCGAACATGCGCTTCTGTTCCGCGCAGTGCGGGCACCAGGAGGCGCCGTAGAACTTCACGCCCTTCTCGGTGAGGCACTGGGCGAGCTGGTCGTACTGTCCCGGCGCGCCGCTCTGGCGGTTGGAGAGGTAGATGAGTCCGCCGACGACGATGACGACGGCGGCGAGCGTGACGAGCAGGCTGGAGTATTTCTTCGTTTTCATAAGGGGAAGTGTGAAATCCGTTCCACTCTAGCAGGGAACGCGGAAAGAAAAAAGACCCGACGGACGCATGCGCGTCGCGGTCGGGTCTCGGAGCTACGGACAGGCGCCGAGCGTGTCGCCGTGGCTCTGGTGAGCCGTGACGGCGGACGAGGCGACGCAGATCTCGACGGGCGGCGCGGGGTGGCCCGGCGGATAGTGGCAGAGCAGGACCTTGCCGCTCGCGCAGGTGCGGTCGCTGCCGTCATCGCCGTCGCCGTCGCAGACGCAGGTCCCGCTTTCGCAGACCTGCCCCGGCGCGCAGTCGGTGTCGGCGCAGCAGGCGAACTCGCAGACCGGCGGCGGCTCCTCGTCGGGCACGCACGCGCCGTTCTGGCAGGTGGAGCCTTCCGGGCAGCCTTCCGTCTCGCAGGTCGGCGGTTCCTCG
>DYFX01000088.1 GCA_020724945.1 Candidatus Paceibacter sp. | reverse complement strand
CGGATGTCGGAACGGATCATCCGGATGCACCGCACGAGTCCGACGGGGTTCGAAGGCTCGTCGACGCCGTAGAGCTCGTCCATCGCGGCCTTCAGGGCGTCCGTGCGCGCTTCGAGCTCGGAAAGCGTCCGCTCGACCCCTTTTTCGTCAGTCTTCATCCTGTCTCCTGCAACGATCTCCTGCCGTTTTCCTGGCGGGACGATAGCACGCATACGCCTTCCGGTCAACGGGACGAAAAAGACTTCCGCTAGCGGAAGTCCAAGGCCATGAAGAAGCGGCCCGAGTAGTCGGGGTACCCGTCGGTGATGCCGTGCGTGAGGCGGATCTCGACGCGGAAGGGGTCGAGCCCGATGCCGGAGCCGAACTGGATGCCGGCCGCCGCTTCGGTGCCGCGGTTCTCGACATGGATGCCGCCGACCGCGTAATCGACGGCATAGAAGCCGTGATAGCGGTAGCCGCCGTCGTAGAGATGCTCCTGCTCGGTGCGGAGTCTCCAGCTGCCGAACTGGGCCTCCTTCCAGATGCCGAGCATGAGCGCATGGCCCTCATGCGGACCGCCGTCGGCGAAGACATAGCCCACGGTGAAGTCCATCGTGATATGACGGCGCATCCGCCAGGAAAGGCCGTAGTGCGCCTCGTAGACATTCGTCGTGTCGTCGACATTCAGCAGGAGGCGGCCCATCAGGCGGTGGCCGAAGCGGCCGTCGCCGATCGTGCCGGCGAGCTCGTTCAGGGATTCGATGTGCCGTCGTTCGACGGCTTCCTCCGCGGAGGCGGAAGCGGTCGCGGCGAGCAGGAAGGAAGCGGCGAGGACGGCGCGCATCAGGACCTCCACGGTGAAAAGGGCCCATCGAACCTAGCACCGCCGCCGCCCCCCGTCAACGCCATGCTATACTTCCGCCGTATGCGCCACTGGCTGATGAAGTCCGAACCCGACGCGTTCTCGATCGACGACCTGAAGCGCCTCAAGAAGGACGCCTGGAGCGGCGTGCGCAACTACCAGGCGCGCAACTTCATGAAGGAGATGGCCGTCGGGGACGCCGTGCTGTTCTATCACTCCAGCTGCGAGCCGCCCGGTGTCGCCGGCCTCGCGAAGGTCGTGGCGGACGCGCACCCGGACGCCACGCAGTTCGACCGCAGGAGCCCGTACTACGACCCGAAGGCGACGAAGGCCAAGCCGATCTGGGCGTGCGTCGATGTCGCGTTCGTCCGGAAATTCGGGCGGCTGATCCCGCTTGAAGAGCTGCGGGGCGCGAAGGCGCTGAAGGACATGGTCCTGCTCCGGCGCGGTTCCCGGCTTTCCGTACAGCCGGTCACCAAGGAGGAATTCGACGCCGTCATGAAGCTGGCCGGGAAATGAACCGCATCGCGGTTCTTTTTCTTTCCGCGGACCGGTGCTAGAATAGGCCTTTCCCCACCACCTTATGAGCGCGTACGACAAGGCATCGCTGGAACTTCACGAGAAATATCGCGGGAAATTAGAGGTGAAAGGCGTCGTGCCGATCGCGGACAAGGAGACGCTCTCGACCGTCTACACGCCGGGCGTCGCGGCGCCGTGCCTCGCGATCGCGAAGGACCCGTCGCTCGCCATGAAGCTCACCATCAAGGGCCGGAGCGTCGCCGTCGTGACGGACGGCACCGCCGTGCTCGGTCTCGGCGACATCGGCCCTCTGGCGGCCATGCCCGTCATGGAGGGCAAGGCGATGCTCTTCAAGGAATTCGCCGGCATCGACGCCTATCCGATCGCGCTGGCGACCAAGGATGTCGACGAGATCGTCGCGACGGTGAAGCGCATCGCGCCCGGCTTCGGCGGCATCAACCTGGAGGACATCTCCGCGCCGCGCTGTTTCGAGATCGAGCGCCGCCTCGCCGAGGAGCTCGACATCCCCGTCTTCCACGACGATCAGCACGGCACCGCCATCGTCGTGCTCGCGGGCTTCATCAACGCCTGCAAGGCCGCGGGCAAGGACGCCGCTTCCGCCAAGGTCGTCTTCTCCGGCGCCGGCGCCGCCGGCGTCGCGGTGGCGAAGCTCCTCCATGCCTACGGCGTGAAGGACATCACGCTCTGCGATTCAAAGGGCGTCATCGGTCCGGCGCGCGCCGACCTCGACGATTCGAAGCGCGGTCTGCTCGCCTGGTCGAATCCGCGCGGGCTCTCCGGCACGCTCGCCGACGCGCTCCGGGGCGCCGACGCGCTCATCGGCCTCTCGAAAGGCGGCCTCGTCTCGCGGGAGATGGTCGCCTCGATGGCGTCCGGGCCGATCGTCTTCGCGATGGCGAACCCCGAACCGGAAATCCTGCCGGATGACGCCAAGGCCGCCGGCGCTTCCGTCGTCGCCACCGGCCGCTCCGACTATCCCAACCAGATCAACAACCTGCTCGCCTTCCCCGGAGTCTTCCGCGGCGTCTTCGACGCCGGCGCCGCGCGCGTGACCGAAGCGATGAAGCTCGCTGCCGCCGAAGCGCTCGCCGCGCTCGCCGCGGATCCGGCGCCGGAACGCATCATGCCGGACGCGCTCGATAAGGCCGCTTCGCGTGCGGTCGCCGACGCCGTTTCCCGCGCCGCGCGAGGATGAGGTAGAATGGGGTCGAACGACCTCGCATGAAACGCGTCCATCTTCTCTTCGCGATCCTCGTCGTCCTGGCCGTCGTCGGCTACGGGCCGGTGATGTCGCGCCTGCCGAACGCGCTCGGTCTCCCTTCGGCCGAACGCCTGACATGCGAATACGCCGGCCGTTCCTACGGTGCGGGCGAACAGCGCCGCGCCGAGGACGGCTGCAACATCTGCGCGTGCGGCGAGCACGGCTGGTCCTGCACGGAAATCGCCTGCGTGCCGGGCGGCCCGGGCGTCGGCATGGTGACCGGAACGCTCGCCTACCCGAGCGAGGTCTTGCCGGCCCAGCGCGTCTGCGCCGTCGATCTCGCGACCGACAAGGAGTACTGCCGCCACGCGGCGGAAGGGGAAGCCGCGTTCACGATCGCGGCTCCGGCCGGCGAATACTGGGTCTACGCGGTCCTCCCGGATGACGCGTCCGGCAAGCGCGCCTACTATTCGGAGTTCGTGCGCTGCGGGCTCTCGACGGAATGCAAGGACCACACGCCGGTGACCGTCGTGGTCGAGGCGGGAACGGACGCGGAGGCGCATCCGCACGACTGGTACGCGCCGGGACAGTTCGACGGCATCGTCGTCGCGCCCTCGCGCTATGAATACAACACGCACAACTACTATCCGACCTCGTCCTTCCAGGTCCGCGCGCGCGGGCTCTCGACGGTCGAGTTCCTTTCGACGCC
>DYFX01000087.1 GCA_020724945.1 Candidatus Paceibacter sp. | reverse complement strand
TTGGACTCCCGGTTGAAGAGCTTGGAGATCATCAGAGCTTGAGGAGCCGCTTCACCTGCCGCGCGATCATCCCCTCCTCGTCGGTCGGCACGACCAGATGCTTCGGCTTGAACGGCGCGAGGCGCTTCATGATCATGCGGCGGATCTCCTCCGAGCGCTCGCCGACCCCGGCGGTGAAGACCACCGCGTCGCAGCCGCCCATCACCGCCATGTACTGCCCGACATAGCGCACGACATCGTAGACGAACATCGCGAGCGCGAGCTTGGCGCGCTTCTCCCCCTTCTTCGCGCCGGCGATGACATCGCGCATGTCCTTGTGTCCCGAGACGCCGAGCGTGCCGGAACGGCGGTTCATCAGCTCGTCGACCTCGTCCGGCGCCATCTTGAGCTCGCGCATCAGCCAGACGGGGATCTGCGGGTCGATGTCGCCGCAGCGCGTGGACATGGTGAGCCCTTCGAGCGGCGTGAAGCCCATCGAGGTGTCGAGCGACTTGCCGCCCTTCACCGCCGCGATCGAGGCGCCGCTTCCGAGGTGGCAGGTCACGAGCCGGAGCTTCGCGAGCGGCTTCTTGAGCGCCTTGGCCGCCTCGCCGGCGACATATTCATGCGAGATGCCGTGGAAGCCGTATTTGCGGATGCGGTGCTTCTCGTAGAGCTCGTACGGCAGGGCGTACATGTAGGCCTCCTCCGGCAGGGTGCGATGGAAGGCCGTGTCGAAGACGGCGACATTCGGCACGCGCGGCAGGACGCGCATCACGGCCTCGACGCCGGAGAGGTTCGGCGGGTTGTGGAGCGGCGCGAGGCGGTCGTAGGCATGAAGGCGTTTCAGCATGGCCGCGTCGAGGCGCGTGGGCGCGACGAATTCCTCGCCGCCGTGGACGACGCGGTGGCCGACGCCGCGGATGGCGGAAAGGTCGATGCCGATCGAGGCGATGGCGGCCAGCGTTTCCTTCAGCGCCGCGGCGTGATCGCGCACGGAGACGAACGGCGTCTTGCGCTCCTTGCCGTCGTGCGAGAACGCCAGGAACGGCGCGTCGAGGCCGATGCGTTCGACGATCCCGGAGGCGGCCGGGCGGAGCTTCGGATCGAAGAGCTTGAACTTCAGCGAGGAGGAACCGGAGTTGATGATGAGGATCATAGCCTGCGTATCTTACGGCGTGTCAGGAAGTTCCGCCACCGCTTCGGAAGCCGGGCCCATCGGTCCGTGCCCCGGCACGATCCAGGAAGCGAGGCCGATGAGGCGCCGGCGGCTGGCTTCGACCGCCGCGCGATCGATGAAGGTCTTGAGCCGCGGATCCGAGGGGCTGCGCACCCACAGGTCGCCCGCGATCGCGATGACGCCCTCGCTCGCGTTCACGACCACGGCGCAGTCGCGGTCGGTGTGGCCCGCCGTCTTGAGCACATAGACATCGTCGGTGACGGCCAGGGCCTCGTCCTCCCAGCGCGCGTGGATGGACCCCCGCCAGCGCGAACCGGACGCCACATATTCGGCGTTCGGGAAAAGATGCAGGAGGCCGTTGTGATCGGGATGGAAGTGCGTCAGCACGACGACATCGACCTTCATCCGGTCGACGCCCGCCGCCTCGATCGCGGCGAGATACGCGTCCTCCTCCCCCGCGTTGCCGACATCGACGACGACGCGCTTGCCGCCGTCCTCGATATAAGTGGAGGTGCAAGCCACATCGAAGCGGACGCCGCGTTCGATCCAGCGCCACCAGCCTTCGCGGATGATCTTCACTTCGGCCATCCTGCGCCTACGCCTTCGCGGGAATCACCTCGACGATGGAACCTGAAGCGCCCTGCGACGAGAGCGAGGCGGCGTTGGCCTCGTCGGTGTCGAGATGGATGTTCATCCGGAAGCTCGGGTGCACGCGCACGGCCACGTCGTGGACCGTGATGGGCGTGTCGCCCGGCACGCGTACGGACAGCGTATCGCCGTCCTTCAGCCCGAGCGCTTCGGCTTCCTTGTCGGAGATGTGCAGATGCCGCGCGTCGTTGATGACGCCCTCGGTCAGCTCGACGGAACCTTTCGGCCCGATGAGCTCGCACTTCCCCGTGCCGTCGAGGTCGCCCGAGACGCGTACGGGCGTCTCGATGCCGAGCTTGAAGCCGTCGGAGAACGCGAGTTCCACCTGCGTCCGCTTGCGGCACGGGCCGAGCACGCGCGCTTCGGCCTGACCCTTCGCGCCCTTCACGATGACCTTCTCCTCATACGCATACTGACCCGTCTGGGAAAGTTCCTTGATCGGCTTCATCGCGTACCCGGCGCCGAACAGGATGTCCTGATGCTCCTGCGAGAGGTGGACATGGCGGGCGGAATATTCGATGCGGACCGGACGGCCGACGGCGGGGTGATCATTCGTCATAACGCTTCACGATCGGGGTTTCATCGTAGCGGAGGAAAAAGCGCGCGAGGCGGGCGACGAGCGTCTTGTCCTTGGTCTTGCCGAACCGCTTGAGACGCGCGGTCGGCGCGCGGAAGGTGGTGACGGCCCATTCGATGACGCGCGCGTTCGACCTCACGACCATGCCGAGGACGCCGGTCCTCCACTTCGGCGACGACAGCCGCTTATTCGTGATCTTGATGGCGCTGTCGGGGCAGACGCGCTCGCAGGTCTCGCAGCCGATGCACTTGTCGAGGTCGATCACGATGGCCGGCTCGCCGAGCATGCCGAGCTTCTTCGTGTCCCACGAGATGGCGTTCACGGGGCACTTCATCACGCACTCGCCGCAGGATTTGCAAAGCCCGGTGAACCGCGTGACGCGGATCTTGGCGTTCTCCTCGGTATGCGGCTCGAAGCGCTTGAGCTCTTCGGGGGTGTTGCGGTCCATATCAGGCGTGGGAATAACCGATCTCGAAGGCCTTCTCGTTGAGCGCCTTGAGCGCCGGATCCTTCTCGTACTTGGACTTGAACTGCTTCTCGATGCCTTGCAGGAACCGCTCCTTGTCGAGCCCGGGGATCGATTTCACCATCGCGCCCATCATGATCATGTTGAAGACGCGCGGCTTCTTGAGCTCCTCCTTGGCGATGCGCCCGGCGTCGATCTGCCGCGGGTTCCAGCCCGCGATGCGCGAGATGTCCTTCACCAGGAAGCTGTTGACGACGATTTCGGTGTCGTCCTTCAGGTAGCCGTAGATGCGGTCGACGGCGCGCTGGGAGAGCGCGACCCAGAGGTCCGCCTTGGCGAACTTCGGATACGACGGCGCCTCGTCGCCGACCTGCGCCCAGGCCTCGGTGACGCCGCCGCGCTTCTCGGTCGAGAAGTACGGCACATAGACCGCTTTCTTCCCCTGCAGGAAGGCGGCGTAGGCGACGATCT
>DYFX01000086.1 GCA_020724945.1 Candidatus Paceibacter sp. | reverse complement strand
GATATCCGCTTCGAGCCTCCGCCCGGCTTGAGCGTCAAGGGCGACAAACCGGCGCAGATTGCGGCCAGGTCCGCGTTCTATGACTCGCTTGCCGCGGGCATAAAGATCCCGGGGATCGCCGCGGTCAGGGACCGCGCCTATGACGACGGGAAAGCGCATAACGGGGGGATAGGGCTTCGGTATGACTCCTTTTTTACGCCGGGGCCTGAACTGGGGCTGAAGCCCTGGGTCCTGCTGGAGGCGGGCTTTGCCCGGACCGCCCCCAATGAGCCCAGGGATTTCAGCAGCTGGGCGTTGGACAAAGCCCTGGCCGCCGGGCTTGAGGTGGCGGATAACCGCGCCCCGGGGATCAGGTGTTTTAATCCCGAATACACTTTTGTCGACAAACTTCAGACCATCTGCCGGCGCTTCCGGCAATGGCGGGACCGTAACGATCCTCAGCAGGACAGGCCGCGGCAGTTCAGCCGGCATTACTACGACCTTTATATGCTGCTCGCCGTCGACAGGGTCAGGCGGTTCATGGGCACTCCGGAGTATGAAACGTACAAGGCGGAGAAGATAAAGGGAGCGGACGCGGAGGAGTTCGTGGCGCGCGCCGCCTTTACGCTCCCGGACGCCGGGACTTACGGCCTGTTCGAAAAGGAATTCAAGGCGAAATACGCCGAGGCCGGGCTTACCTATGAGCATCGTCTCATCGACGACATGGTCGCCTCCTCGCTCAAATGGTCGGGCGGCTATGTGTGGGCCTGCAAGAATTACGACGGCGACGTCCAGTCCGATACTGTGGCGCAGGGCTTCGGCTCGCTCGGCCTCATGACCTCTGTCCTGATGACGCCGGACGGCAAGACCGTGGAGGCGGAGGCGGCGCATGGCACGGTGACCCGGCATTACCGCGAATATCAGAAGGGCAAGGAGACCTCGACCAATTCGATCGCCTCGATTTTTGCCTGGACTCGCGGCCTCTCGCACCGCGCCAAGCTCGATGGCAATGAGAATCTGGCCCGATTCGCTACCACTTTGGAGCGGGTCTGCGTCGATACCGTCGAATCGGGCTTCATGACCAAGGATCTCGCCCTGCTGGTCGGGGCCGATCAGAATTGGCTCTCCACCGGCGGATTCCTCGACAAGGTTGCCGAAAATTTGCGCAAGGCGCTTGCTTAGAGCATGGAAATTTTGTGGCGCGCACGGTTTCGAGCCCTGCGAGGCGGCAAAAGCCGTGTGCCTTCGCGCAAATGCGCCGCGATTGTGTCCGCGACCGATTGTGTGATGCTGCTGATGTCGTTATAAGGCCGCCAGTTTGGGTTGGTTTGGGGAGACTCGAAAGTGCCGGCCGAAACAATAGATGCGGATTATCGCCCGTCGGAAGACGAGCCCTTCATGAATGAACGGCAGCGGGATTATTTTCGCCGCAAACTGCTTGCCTGGAAGGAAGATATTCTTCGCGAGAGCCGCGAAACCTTAAGTGCGCTTCAGAACGAAAACGAAAATCTGCCCGATCTCGCAGATCGCGCTTCCTCCGAAACCGATCGTTCCATTGAGCTTCGCGCCCGCGACCGCCAGCGTAAATTGATCGCCAAGATCGAAGCTGCTCTCGGCCGGCTCGACGACGGTACCTATGGCTATTGCGAGGAAACCGGAGAGCCGATCTCGCTCAAGCGCCTCGATGCCCGCCCCATCGCCACTTTGTCGATCGAGGCGCAGGAACGGCACGAGCGGCGCGAGCGGGTTTATCGGGATGAGTGAAACGCGATAGGACGGTGTGCCCGGCGGTCATTATGGACTGTTGGGATATTGGAAAACCCCGACGGCGCAAGCTTATCCTGTGCCGCTGCTGTCGACTGAACGCTTGGACGCGCTGGTCGTCGCCGGCGCAATTCCATTTGTCATATTCTAACAACTTCGCAAATTGCTTCCTATATAAGCCTGCGTTACCTTCTTTAGAATTTGTCCAGTCCGCGCAGCCGCGGCCGACCCCACTCTTTGAAGCGAAAGCTTGGAAGCGAAGAAGCGAATGTCTGGAGCCGATACTGTCGCGGAGCGTGCCGCGTCCAAGTCCGCAGCGAATGTCGCACAAAATCCGTCGCAAGGTCCCAAAGTCAGCGAGGCGAAGCTCGACAATGGGATGAACATAGTGGTGATCCCGGATCGTCGCGCCCCGGTGGTCACCCATATGGTCTGGTACCGCAATGGTTCGGCCGATGATCCGCCCGGCAAATCCGGCATTGCGCATTTCCTCGAACATCTGATGTTCAAGGGGACGGAGAAGAACCCGCAGGGCCATTTCTCCGAACTCATCGCCGATCTCGGCGGCCAGGAGAATGCTTTCACCTCGAACGACTACACCGCCTATTTCCAGCGTGTGCCGAAAGAGCATCTGCGCAGGATGATGCAGACCGGATGACCGGCCTCGTGCTCACCGACGAGGTCGTGGCGCCCGAGCGCGACGTCGTGCTCGAGGAACGGCGGATGCGCACCGATTCCGATCCTTCCGATCAGCTCAATGAGGCGGTGCAGGCGGCGCTCTTCTCGCATCATCCTTATGGCACGCCGATCATCGGCTGGAGCCATGAGATCGAGAGCCTCGGCCGCGCCGATGCGCTCGCCTATTACGGCCGCTTCTATACGCCCGAGAATGCGATCCTGGTCGTCGCCGGCGATGTCGAGCCCGATGCCGTCGTCGATCTCGCGGCGAAAGTCTATGGCGCGATCCCGGCGCGAGGCGAGGCGCCGCAGCGCTTCCGCCGCCGTGAGCCCGAGCCGCGCGCTCATCGCCTTGTGACGCTGGCCGACGAAAAGGTCGAGCAGCCGGCGCATCAATCGGTCTATCTCGTGCCGTCCTATCGCACCGCGAAGCCCGGCGAAGCGGAGGCGCTCGAAGTGCTCGCCCATCTGCTCGGCGGCGGCCAGACGAGCTTCTTCTTCAAATCGCTCGTGGTCGACCGGCGCGTCGCGGTCTCGACCGGCGCGCATTATGCCGGCACGGCGGTCGACGACACGCGCTTCTATGTCTATGGCATGCCGGCGCCGGGCGTCTCGCTGGCGACGCTCGACGGTGAATTCGAGCGCGTCATCGCCGAAGTGGCGGAAAAAGGCATCAGCGAAGAGGATCTTGCCCGTGCCAAGACGAGGCTCGTGGCGGATGCCATCTATGCGCAGGACAATCAGGCGACGCTCGGGCGCTGGTATGGCTCTTCGCTTGCAACCGGCCTCGGCCTTGCCGATGTCCTGAATTGGCCCGCGCGGATCGAAGCCGTCACCACGGATGATGTCGTCAAAGCCATTCGCTGGCTCGACAAGCGGCGCAGCGTCACCGGCTTTTTGCTGCCGGCTGCGTGAGGCCGGTGCGCATTCCCCTCCCCCTCCCCCTTGTGGGGAGGGGTCAGGGGTGTGGGTCTCTTGTTGAATCGATGCACCCCCACCCCGGACCCCAAGC
>DYFX01000085.1 GCA_020724945.1 Candidatus Paceibacter sp. | reverse complement strand
CTCAAGGTCGAATTCGACCCCGAGACCACCAAGACCCGCGTCTTCGACGAGAAGCTCGTGGTCGAGGATCAGGAGCTTCCCACCGAGGAAGAGCTCGCCGCCATGGAGGCCGCCTCCGCCGCCGGCGCCGCCGAACCGGAGCCGGAGCTCGACGCGGACGGCAATCCGATCAAGCGCTTCAATCCGAAGCTCGAGATCATGCTCACCGAGGCCAAGGCCGTGAAGCCCGACGCCGAGCTCGGCGAGACGCTCCGCATGGAGCTCGAGGAGCCGGGCGAGGTCGGCCGCATGGCCGCGCAGACCGCCAAGCAGGTCATCATCCAGAAGCTCCGCGAGGCCGAACGCGAGAATGTCTTCGGCGAATACAAGGGCCGCGAAGGAGAGATCGTCCAAGGCATCGTCTCCCGCAAGGAAGGCCGCCTGGTGCTCGTGGACCTCGGCCGCGTCATGGCCACCATGCCGCCGGAGGAGCAGATCCCCAGCGAGAACTACGCTCCCGGACAGCGCATCAAGGTGTATGTCAGCTCCGTCAGCATGACGACCCGCGGCGCGCTCGTCATCGTCAGCCGCGCCCACCCCGACATCGTCCGCACGCTCTTCGCGAGCGAGATCCCCGAGGTCGCCTCCGGCGCCGTGAAGATCCACTCCGTCGCCCGCGAGGCCGGCAGCCGCTCGAAGGTCGCCGTCTCCTCCGAGGACGCCAACATCGACCCGATCGGAAGCTGCATCGGCCAGCGCGGCACGCGCATCCAGACCATCATCAGCGAGCTCGGCGGCGAGAAGGTCGATGTCATCCTCCACGACGAGGACCCGGCCGTCTTCATCGGCAAGGCGCTCGCGCCGGCCAAGGTGAAGTCCGTCGACCTCGACACGCAGAACCGCGTGGCCACCGTCCGCGCCGACGCCGACCAGCTCTCGCTGGCCATCGGCAAGGGCGGGCAGAATGTCCGCCTCGCCTCGCGGCTGACCGGCTGGAAGATCAACGTGATGGATGTGAACGAAGGCCAGCCTTCCGCCCCCGCGGAAGCGTCCGCCGAACCGGCCGCCGAAGCGTCGGCGGAGGAAGCCTCGGCCGAAGAAGCCGCGCCCTCCGAGGAGAAGCAGGACGAGGGATCGTCCGAAGAGAAAGGCGCTTAAGCCTCGCGTAATCCGCATCCATGCTTGCGATCTACAACGAGCTGCTCTACCGCCCGATCCTCAACCTGACGGTCGCCCTCTACGACCTCCTCTGGAACGATTTCGGCCTCGCCATCCTCGCCCTCACGGTCATCGTGCGCCTGCTCATCTGGCCGCTCACGCACCGCGCGCTCGAGAACCAGAAGGCGATGCTCGAGCTCCAGCCGAAGCTCAAGGAGGTCCAGAAGAAGCACAAGGACAACAAGGAGGAGCAGGCCAAGGCCATGATGGCGCTCTACGCCGAGAACAAGGTCAGTCCGTTCTCCTCCTGCCTGCCGCTCCTCATCCAGCTCCCGCTCTTCATCGCCCTCTACCAGGTGCTCTCCGCCGGGCTGAAGTCCGAGAACTTCGACAAGCTCTACGGCTTCGTCGCGAACCCGGAACACATCTCCACGATGTCGCTCGGCTTCCTGGATCTCGCCGCGCCGAGCATCGCGCTCGCGGTCCTCGCCGCCGCGGCGCAGTATGTCCAGGCCAAGATGATGCAGCGCAAGGAGCCGGCCGTGCACACGGAAGGCAGCAAGGACGAGGACACCATGGCCATCATGAACAAGCAGATGCTCTACATGATGCCGGCCATGACGCTCTTCATCGGCTGGAAGCTTCCGGCGGGCCTCACGCTCTATTGGTTGCTCACCAACCTCGCCATGATCGCCCAGCAGAAACTGGCGTTCGGGAAGAAGAAATAGCCCACACCACGAAAAACCGCTTCCGGGATATACTGGAGGCGGTTTTTCGCACCCCTATGGCCTTCCTGGACGACACCACCCTGCTGAAGCTTCCGGTCGAGACGAAAAGCGGCGCCTCCCTCGGGCGCGTGGCCGGTTTCGAGTTCGATGCCGAGAGCCACGCCATCCTCCGGTACCGCGTCCGTCCGAAGGGCCTGGCCGCGCGCCTGCTCAAGAAGCCGCTGCTCGTCGCCCGCGAGCAGGTGCTCTCGATCGATGCCGAGAAGATGGTCGTCGATGACAATGTGGAGAAGGCGATGGAGCTGGAAAAAGCCAAGGCCATCGGTCTCGTCTCGAACATGAAGGCATGAACACGCGCGAAGGCATCCTTTCGGCGCTGGCGTATTACGACGGTTTCGGTTTCCCGTTGACCGCGCAGGAAGTCTTCCTCGCCCTGCCGGCGTCCGAAGGCGCGCGGCCGTCGTTCGAGGATGTCGAACGCGCGCTCGCCGACGCGCTTCGCGCCGACGCGGTCGGGCGTTCCGAGGGCCTGTACTTCCTGCCGGGACGCGAAGCGTCCGTCGCGGCGCGGAAAGCGCGGTACCTCCTGGCGGAAGGCAAATACGCCCGCGTGCGCCGCTTCTTCGCGCTCGCGCGCTTCGCGCCGTACCTGCGCGCCGCCTTCGTCTGCAACACCCTCGCGCGCTCGTATGCCCGCCCCGAAAGCGACATCGACATGTTCGTCGTCGCGGCGCCGGGCCGCATCTGGCTCGCGCGCCTCTTCGTGACCGGGCTTGCCGCGTTCCTGGGCGTGCGTCCCACCGCGACCCGCTCCGCCGACCGCATCTGCTTGAGCTTCTTCGTCACGGAAGACGCGCTCGACCTGAAGCCGCTCGCCATCGACGGCGATGTCTACTTGCCGCATTGGATCCAGGAGCTCTATCCCGTGTACGACGAGGCCGGCGCCGCCCGGGCGCTCTTCGCCAGGAACGGATGGCTGCGCGATGTCCTTCCAGGGACGCGCGTCCAGGCGCCCTCGCGCCGCCGCGCCGTGCCGCCGCGCCTCGTGAAGGCGAAGCGCGGGATCGAACGCGCGCTCGACGCGCTCTTCGGCGACCGCCACGAGCGCTGGGCCGAGCGCCGCCAGAAGAAGTGGATGCCCGCCGCGCTGCGCGCCGCCGCCGACGCGCCGGACTCCGGCGTCGTCCTCTCCGACCGCATCCTCAAGTTCCACGATCATGATCGCCGCGCGGAGATCCGCGACGCGTATAACGAGAAGCTCTCCCATGTCCTTCGCCCTCTGGCGTGACCGCCTCGTCCTGGCCATCCTCGCCTTGCTCCCGTGGCAGGCGCGCTACATCAAGGAGCCCGCCGAACTCCTGGGCGCGCCTTGGGAGCAAGGGACGGCTTCGCTCTTCGCGCTCGAGGTGCTCATTCTCGTCGCGCTGGGGTGTCACCTGCTCGCGACCGCCGCGCGCTGCGAACCGCGCAAATCCGGCGCGCCCGCCTGGCTCACCGTCGCCGCGCTCTTGCCGCTCTACGCCTTCGTCTCGGTCTTTTGGGCGTACGACACGATCGGCGCGCTCTTCAGCGCCATCCATCTCTTCGAAGGCTACGCG
>DYFX01000084.1 GCA_020724945.1 Candidatus Paceibacter sp. | reverse complement strand
GAAGCCCGGCGCCTTGACAGCCGCGACCTTGAGGCCACCACGAAGCTTGTTGACGACGAGGGTGGCGAGCGCCTCGCCTTCGACGTCTTCGGCGACGATGACGAGCGGCTTGCCGGTCTGCACCACGGCTTCGAGAACCGGCAGCAGCGCCTGCAGGGAAGAGAGTTTCTTCTCGTGCACGAGAATGAAGGGGTCTTCCAGCTCGGCGACCATCTTCTCGGCATTGGTGATGAAATAGGGAGAGAGATAGCCGCGGTCGAACTGCATGCCTTCGACGACGTCGAGCTCGGTCTCGAGGCTCTTCGCCTCCTCGACCGTGATGACGCCCTCATTGCCGACCTTCTGCATGGCGGTCGAAATGATCTCGCCGACCGTACGATCGCCATTGGCCGAAATCGTGCCGACCTGGGCGATCTCGTCGTTGGAGGTGACCTTCTTCGAATTGGTCTTGAGGTCGGCGATCACGGCGTCGACGGCGAGGTCGATGCCGCGCTTCAGATCCATCGGGTTGAGGCCGGCGGCGACCGCCTTGGTGCCTTCCTTGACGATCGCAGCGGCGAGAATGGTCGCCGTGGTGGTGCCGTCGCCGGCGACATCATTCTGCTTGGAGGCGACTTCGCGGACGAGCTGCGCACCGAGATTTTCGAATTTGTCGGCGAGTTCGATCTCCTTGGCGACCGTCACGCCGTCCTTGGAGATGCGCGGCGCGCCGAAGGATTTTTCGATGACGACATTGCGGCCCTTAGGGCCGAGGGTCACCTTCACCGCATTGGCGAGGATTTCCACGCCGCGCAACAGACGGTCGCGGGCGTCGGAGGAGAAACGCAAGTCTTTGGCAGCCATATCCTTGCTCCTGAGGGGAAATTTCGATTGGGAATCCGACGAATGGGGTTCAGGCGACGATGCCGAGGATGTCGCTCTCCTTCATGATGAGGAGATCCTGGCCGTCGATCTTCACCTCCGTGCCCGACCATTTGCCGAACAGAACCCGGTCACCGGCCTTGACGTCGAGGGGGGTGAGCTTGCCGGTCTCATCGCGACTGCCCGGGCCAACTGCGAGGACTTCGCCTTCCTGCGGCTTTTCCTTCGCCGTGTCCGGAATGATGATCCCACCTTTCGTCTTTTCCTCGCTCTCGAGGCGCTTGACGACGACGCGGTCGTGCAGAGGACGGAAATTGACACCCATGTCGCTTGCTTTCCTTGACGGCTCGCGGGGTAAAGGCGCTTGCGCGCAGACCCGCTGATGAGGGATTGAGCAGCCTGTTAGCACTCTATAATCGAGAGTGCCAAGGACCGCCGAGGAGATAAACAGGCGGCTGCCGGCTGTCAAGCGCAGCAGCTCGGCACCGGACGTGCTCGCCTGCAGATAAGGTTAAGCGCGGCACCGGCCCGGCCACGGCCGCCTTGCCGGCGCGCTTCGCCGCTATTGCTGCGGCACGGGGACGGCGACGAAGCGCACTTCGCCTTGCGGATTGGCAATCAGGAGAAGTGCGAGCTTTTTGCCATCCTTCTTCAGCGCCTGCATCTTCTTTGCGACATCGGCCGGGCTCTTGACCGGATCCTGGTTAATTTCCTCGATCACCTCGCCGGGCTGAATATGCTTGTCGGCAGCCGGTGAATCCGGATCGACGTCGGCCACCACCACGCCGGAGCCGACGCTCGGCTTGATCGAGAATTTGAGCCGTGTGCTGTCGTTGAGCTCGGCAAAGGTCATTCCGATGATCTTTTGCACCGGCGTCGGCTGCGTGGGCTTCTCCGGGCTCGCGTCGGCGGTTTTCTTTTTCGCCTTCTTCTCGCTGTCTTCGAGCCGGCCGAGCTTGACGATCTTGGTCAGTTCCTTCCCCTGCCGGAAGACGACCACCGGCACCTCCGTGCCGACCTGCGCCGAGGCGACGAGCTTCGGCAGCTGATGCGCATCCTTGATCTCGGTGTTGCCGAATTTGATGATCACATCGCCGGTCTGAATGCCCGCCGCCTTGGCCGGGCCATTGGGGTCGGCATCGGCGACGAGCGCACCGCGCACCTTGCCGAGATTGAGGCTCTCGGCGATCGAATCATCGACGTTCTGGATATGGACGCCGAGCCAGCCGCGCCGCGTCTCACCATATTTCTCCAATTGCGCGATGATCGGAATCACCGTCGCCGCAGGCGTCGCGAAGCCGATGCCGATCGAACCGCCGGACGGCGACAGGATCGCCGTGTTGATGCCGATCACTTCGCCGTCCATGTTGAACAGCGGCCCGCCGGAATTGCCCTTGTTGATCGGCGCGTCGGTCTGGAAATAATTGTCATAGGGACCGGAATCGATATTGCGGTTGCGGGCCGAGATGATGCCTGCCGTGACGGTACCGCCGAGACCAAAGGGATTGCCGACGGCCATCACCCAGTCGCCGACCCGCATCTTGTTGCTGTCGCCGAATTTCACCGCCTTCAAAGGCTTGTCGGGCTTCACCCGCAACACGGCCACATCGACCTTGGGGTCCTTGCCGACGATCTGCGCTTTCATTTTGCGGCCATCGTCGAAGATGACCGTCACATCATTGGCGTCGGCGATCACATGATTGTTGGTGATGATGATCCCCGAGGGGTCAATGACGAAGCCGGAGCCGAGCGAGGTGGTTCGGCGCTCGGGCATCGGCATCGGCACGTCGGGGCCGGCGCCTTGATGGTGACGGCGCAGGAACTCCTCGAACAATTCGTCGAAGGGCGTCCCGTTCGGCGACGCGTTGGAGGCATGCTTCTCGTCGAAAGTCTGGGTCGCCGAAATATTGACGACCGCGTCGCTCACCTGCGCCGCGAGATCGGCGAGCGAGTCAGGCCCACGGGCCAGCGCGGCCTCCGGCGCCGCGAGAAGGCCGAAGCCGCAGATGAGTACGAGCAATGCGATGCCCCTGCGCGCGGCGCCGCTGCCGCGAGCCAAGACCGCGCGAGCGAAGCGCTCCGAACCGGAAGCCGCCGGACCGAATACCGCCACACCGAAAGTCGCAAACGCACCCATGAAAAGATCTCCTGCAAGCGGCACGGCCGCAAAGCTGTCGAAGCGCATCAAGCCCATGCGAGACTCACTCAATTGCCATTCTTGCTTGGATATTTGGGGAGCCTCGCCCAATCATCCGGAACCCAAGCCTGAGGGCCACTGATAGCGCCAGCTCCTTATGATCGAGGCGGTGCGTTTCAGAGGGAGGGTAATCTCCGCTAATTGCCGATCCGAGTCGACCGGCTGAAATATGGCCTGTTTAACTTGCAACTTCGACCGAAGGTTGCGGCCGGCTCGTTCCCCACTTCAATGATCGGTGAATTGAGGCAGAAAATCGACCCAATTCATTTCCCACCCACACAAGCTCGAATCGAGGGTGGCGCGCCCGTCGGTTTCGGTCAATGGGCCGGCGCCGGCACGTCCGTTGCCGTCTTCGCCGGTCCGCCTTCGGCGCTAGTAGGCCCGTTGCCCGCCGGCCGCTCGAAATAGCGGAAGAAGGAGGATTTCGGCGC
>DYFX01000083.1 GCA_020724945.1 Candidatus Paceibacter sp. | reverse complement strand
TCGCCCGAACGGGTGGTCGCCACGCCGCTCGCCGCCGATCCCATGCGGTATCGCGCGGACATCCCCGACGAGTACAAGGACGCCGCGCTCGCGAAGTATCGTCTCTCGCGCCCGTTCATCATCTACGCCGGCCGCCTCGAGGAGAAGAAGAATCTCGTGAACCTCATCCACGCCTTCTCGATCTTCAAAGGCTGGCGCGGCGTGGGCGACCCGGTGAAGCTGCTGCTCGTCGGCACGCCCGGTTTCGGCATCGAGCGCATCCGGAAGGAGATCGCGGACCGCAAGCTGGAAAACGCCGTCGTGATGCCGGGGTATGTGCCGGAAGACGACATGCCTGCGCTCATGGCCTGCGCGCGGATGCTCGTCCTGCCGTCGTGGTATGAAGGGTTCGGATTGCCCATCGTGCAGGCGCAGGCCTGCGGTACGCCGGTCCTGGCCGCCTCCGTCGCCTCGATGCCGGAAGTGGGCGGCGCGGCGGCGCTCTACGCCAAGCCCGACGAGCCGGAACAGTTCGCCGTCGCGATGAAGTCGCTGATGGACGAGCAGACGCTCTGGGATCGGCACCGCCAGGCGGGGATCGAGAACGCCGCGCGCTTCTCCTGGGACGACACGGCGCGCCGCACGATGAACGCGATGCTCGAGGTGCTCGGCATCCAGCATCAGGTATGAACGACGCCTTCTCCCGCATCATCGGCCACGCGCGCGCCGTCGCGCGGCTCCGGGCGACGCTCGTCGCCGGCGCCGTGCCGCACGCCATCGTCATCCACGGCCCTCGCCGCTCCGGCAAGGCCGCGTTGGCGCACGCGCTCGCGTCGGCGCTCTTCGCCGTCGAGGACGCCGCGAAGCATCCGGATTTCCGCCTGGTCGAGCGGCCGCGGGACGAGAAGACCGGAAAGCTCAAGAAGGCCATCCCGATCGACGCCGTGCGCGCGCTCGCGGATCACCTCCGCATGAGCTCCTTCATGGGCGGCGCCAAGGTCGCCGTCATCGACGGCGCCGACGCCTTGAGCGAAGAGGCCGCCAATGCCCTCCTGAAGACGCTCGAGGAGCCCGCGCCCTCCGCGCATGTCGTGCTCTGCGCCGAAGACGCCTCGCGCCTGCCGGCGACGGTCATGAGCCGCTCCGCCTGCATCGGGCTCCGCCGCGTGCCCGAGGAGGACATCGCCGCCGCGCTCGTCGAGCGGGGATTGGCCGCGCCCGAGGCCGCCCGCGCCGCCTTCCTCGCCGACGGCCGCCCCGGCGCCGCCCTCGCCTTCCTCCCGCGTCAGGCGTCGGACGCCGACGGCCGGGAGCCCTCTATGATAGACTGGTATGAGAACGAGGAACGCCGTTGGAACGCCCTGCGCGGCGCGCCGATCCACAAGCGCTTCTCCCTGCTCGCCGACCTCGCGCCGCCGCGCGCCGACCGCGAGGAAGCCGTGCTCCGGATCCGCGAGACGCTCGACGCCTGGCAGAGATTCCTCCGGCGCGAGCTGCGCGAAGGCGCGCCCGGCGCGCCCGCCAACCTCCGCCGCCTCATCCGCCTGCGCGCCTCGCTCGACGCCAATGTCCAGCCGCGCCTCCTCCTCGAACGCTTCGCACTAACGCTCGATCGCTGATATGCGCACATCATCCAAGCTCGCGCTCGCGGCCGCCTCGCTCATGCTCGTCGGCCAGGGCTGCATCCAGATCACCGGCACGCCCGGCGGTTCCGGCACCGACGGCGGCGTCTTCCGTTCGGCTGACCGCGGAACGAACTGGCAGCAGAAGTCCTCGCTCGCCACGGTCGGGACGCCCCGCAGTTTCGCCGGGCAGAATGTCACGACGATGGCGCTCGAC
Organism: Candidatus Paceibacter sp.; assembly: GCA_020724945.1. Taxonomy (GTDB): domain Bacteria; phylum Patescibacteriota; class Patescibacteriia; order SG8-24; family DYFX01; genus DYFX01. The sequence goes on along the minus strand of DYFX01000083.1, from coordinate 1,689 downwards.
CCGTCCGACAAGCGCGCCGTCTATGCCGGCACGCCGGGCGGCCTCTTCTTCTCGTACGACGGCGGCGACGCGTGGCACGGCGCTTCGGCGCTCGGCGCGGTGAATGTCACTTCCGTGGCCGTGAGCCCTTCCGACAAGTGCACGGTCTACGCCGGCACGGGCAACCGCGTCATGCGCACGCGCGATTGCTCGCGCACCTGGGAGAACGTCTACTTCGACCCGCGTCCCGACGCGCGCGTCACCAGCGTGAAGATCGATCACTTCGACGCGGCCGTCGTCTACGCCGCCACGAGCAAGGGCGATGTCCTGAAGAGCGCCGACGGCGGCGCCTCCTGGAGCCCCATCCATCGCTTCGACGCCGAGATCCGCCAGCTCCTCATGACGGCTTCGGATTCGCGCGTGATGTACGCCGCCACCCGCGGGCGCGGCCTCTGGAAGACGACCGACGCCGGCGCGAGCTGGACCGACCTCTCGCCGGGCATGGGCGACTTCGCCGGCGCGCTCGACAACCTGATCCTCGCCGAGGATGTCGCGCGCGGGAACAGCCTCGTCGTCGCCTCCAACTACGGCCTGCTCCGCACCGTCGACGGCGGTTCCAGCTGGCAGCCCATCACGCTCTTGACGCCGAGCGGCTCCACCGTCATATACTCGTTGGCCGTCAGTCCCAAGGATTCGAACTTCATCGCCTACGGCACGCTCAACACGCTCTACCGCTCGATCGACGGCGGCGCCAAGTGGACCACCACCAAGCTCCCGACGACGCGCGCGGCCACGACCTTGCTGATCGATCCGGCGAACGACGCGACCATCTACATGGGGACGACGCTCTTCAAGCAGAACACCGGCTTCTAACGATTCCAGAAGGTATGCACACCGTCATCGACGAGTTCCGCCCCGAGTTCGAGCATGTCATCGAGTTCCTCAAATCCGACCTCTCCAGCCTCCGCACCGGCCGCGCCAACGCCGCCATGGTCGAGGACATCCCCGTCGAGGCCTACGGCAGCATGATGACCGTGAAGGGCGTGGGATCCATCCAGGTGCCTGACGCCAAGACCATCATGATCGAGCCGTGGGACAAGGCGCTCACCAAGGAGATCGAGAAGGCCATCCGCCAGGCGCCCATCGGCGTGAACCCCGTGGTCGACGGCGCCCGCGTCCGCATCACCATCCCGCCGCTCACCGAAGAGGGCCGCCGCGAGCTGACCAAGATCGTCGGCAAGAAGGCCGAAGAGGCGCACATCGCCATGCGCGGCGTCCGCGAGAAGATCAAGGACGAGATCGCCCGCATGGAGAAGGACAAGGAAATCAGCGAAGACGAACGCTTCCGCCTGCAGGAGGCGCTCGAAGCCGCGGTCAAGCTCTGGAACGACAAGGTCCGCGAGATGGCCGCCGAAAAGGAACAGGAAATCATGACCATTTAGGCCTGAAACGGCCCGAAACCGCACCCTTGAAGGGTGCGGTTTGGCGTGATAGCCTTCTTCCATATGACCGACATGGACAAACTCCTTTCTCTCGCGAAACGGCGCGGTTTCGTCTTCCCCGGCTCCGACATCTACGGCGGACTCGCCAACTCCTGGGATTACGGCCCGCTCGGCGCGGAACTCAAGAAGAACATCAAGGACGCCTGGTGGGATCGCTTCGTGCGCCGCCGCGGCGACATGGTCGGCATCGACGCCGCCCTCATCATGA
>DYFX01000082.1 GCA_020724945.1 Candidatus Paceibacter sp. | reverse complement strand
AACTCTTCGAGAGTTCCGAGAACGGCGTCTTCCCGATCGCCGTGCTGACGACGCCGTCGCCGAAATCGGCGCCGATCGCCGAAGAGCTCGGCATCCGCGAGATGCTCGGCTATGGCACCTCCAACTTCTCCGGCAGTCCCACGAACCGCCGCAAGAACATCGCGCTCGGCATCGGCAAGCTCAACGGCCTCATCATCGCCCCGGGCGAGGAGCTCGGTCTCATCGAACACCTGCTTCCGTTCGACGCGAGCGGCGGCTGGCTCACGGAACTCGTCATCAAGGGCGACCGCACGGTGCCGGAATACGGCGGCGGGCTCTGCCAGGTCGGCACGACGGTCTTCCGCAGCGTCATGGGCGCCGGACTCCCGGTCACGGAGCGCCAGAACCACTCCTTCCGCGTGCGCTACTACGAGCCGGCCGGCACCGACGCCACGCTCTACGATCCCGCTCCGGACTTCAAGTTCGTGAACGACACCGCGCACCATGCCGTGCTGATCGGAAAGGTGATCGGCGACATCGCGCGCTTCGAGCTGTGGGGCACGCGCGACGGGCGCGTGCAGGAGCAGGGCAAGGTCGCCATCCTCGCGCAGACGCCGCCGCCGGCAGCGAAGCTCATCGAGACCTCCGCGCTGCCGGAGGGTCAGAAGTCCTGTTTCGAGAAGCCGACCGCCGGCGCCACCACGACCTTCGACTACTCCATCACCTATCCCGACGGCACCGTGAAGAAGCAGACCTTCCGCAGCTACTACAAGCCGTGGCAGGAGCAGTGCCTGATCGGCAAGGCCGGCGCGCCGCATATCACGCTCCAGCGCGACGGATCGCTGAAGACGGGCGCGCCCGTCGCCGCCTCCGCCTCGGGAACGCCCGCGACGCCCGGCGCGTCGGTGCAGTAAGGACGCGAATACGAAAATCCCCCGGACAAGCCCGGGGGATTTTCTTTTCCTTCCCCGATTCCAGTCGGCGGTAAGGATGATCTGCAGGAATTCGCGCTCAAGAAGATGTCTTATAGGGGCGTTCGAGCCGGAGCCCGAAATGCCCTATGAGCCATCCCCATGCTTGTCGTGAGCGCGAGTTTCTGAAGACCAGGTAAGAGTCGGTCTGAAACGGATCGGCCATCGTACGAAGCGTATGTCTGAGCGCGTGCCGCTTCGTTTCCGACGCGGTGTTACTCAAGCAACGATGCACTCTACCACGAGGCCTATCGCCTGTCAAGCGAATACCCCCTGCACACGCAAGAGATGTTTCACGACTTCTTGGCATTTTTAAGGTCGATGAGTCGCTTTAAGCTTATGAGCTCTCTTTATCGCTGTCAACAGATATTGACAAAATAGGTATTTCGTGCTATGCTGGCGTTCGTAAAGGTGATCATTCGCAACCGAACCGCTTGAGGGAGCGGAACGCGCGACAGGCCGTGTACGCATACGATTCCCCCTCCATCGTATCCGGACATGGCCTGTTTTCGTTCCCGGCCCGAACAAAAGGAGACCGCGTGGTCGCCAAACACGAACGACGCCTGATCGGAATCGCGCTCATCGCGCTCGCCCTCACGCTCATCGCCATCCTCTACCCCGTCTGAAAGGAGTCCCATGTCCGAAGCCCGTCACTGCATCGAGACCCGGCAATACTGGGTCGCCGCCTGGAAGGTCATCAGCCAGCGCCCGCTCGCGGAGAAGAAGCCGCTTGAGGAGGTCGACGAGATCGTCTACCTCGCCGTCCGCGATCGCTCGACGGAAGACCTGCGGAAGATCGTCCGCGACTTCTCCGCCTATGTCGGCGAGGAGGCGAGCGCTTCGGCGCACACTTTCCTCAACGAGACGACGGAGATCGACCTCCAGCCCGACGAGCTCTAGAACGGCTCATGCCTTCCCCGCCGGCTTCGTAGGCGGGCGATCACTCCGGCCACGCTGGCGCATGGTGCGTCAGGGGGTCCGGAACGGATCGAAAGGAAACAGGATGAAACTCAAGAACGCGAAACGGCTCCAGCAGGAACAGGCCCAGCTCTTCCCCATCACGGCGAACGACTGGCGCGACGCGCGCCATCACGAGGACCCGGCCGACCGGCTGAACCGCGGCGACATCAACCGCTCGCTCGACGCCTCGGACCACGGGTCCATCGCCGATCTCGATGTCCTCTCGGGCTACGAGTTCTAGCCCGTAGGACCTCCGCTCCCGCCCGTCACCTGACGGGCGGGGCGATCACTCCGGCGCTGCTCCGCTCACGCGCGAGGAGCTCCGGACGGATCGCGCGATCCGTCCATCCCATCTTCCGAAAGGACCTTCCATCGATGCGCAAGATCACCCAGACCTCGTGGTACCAGGAGTCCGTCCGCCTCTCCGGCCTGTCCGGCCGGACATTCGCGCTCAACGCGATCTTCAGCCTGGCGATGCTGGCGGCGCTCGCGACCTTCGCGCTCGCCTCGAACTGACCTCTCGTACCGCCCTCCTCGGGGACGCCGCGTCCCCCTTCCCCTTCGATCGCCCGAGCGCCGCGCTCGGACACCGATCGGAAGCCCACCACCACCGACAAGGAGCCGACCATGAACCGCGCAGACCGCAACGCCGCCCTCTACGATGCCCTGAACGCCATCGACGACCGTCGCGAGAAACTCGTGAAGGCGTCCTCGACCGGACGCCACGAGCCGAGCTCGGCGTACGGCGGGCTCTACGATGTCGAGGAGATCGACGACGGCGGGCGTCTCATCGAGCGCGTCGAGCGCGGCATCGACGCCCCGTTCGTCCCCGTCGCCGAGCTGCCGGACTTCCTCCGGGAGCTCATCGAGCCGGGCATCGAGGAGATCGCGAGCGCGCCGCTCGACATCGCCGCCAAGCCGTTCGAGCGCCTGCCGCACGAGATGCAGCTCCTCGAGCTGCGCCTCCGCGGCGCGCACCGCCCGGCGGTCCTCGTCCGCCGCCGCGCCGCCTGACGCCCTCTCTCTCCTCCTCGGGGACGCCTTCGTCCCCTTCCCCCATCGGCTCCCGAATCATCGGGAATCGATGCCGGGAATCCACCCGACATTCCGGCCATACGGCCCACGCACCTTCAAAGGAGTCACGATGCAGGACCAGAAGACCTACACCGCCTTCGTCGCCGTCCTCGGCAAGCACGAGGTCACGATGACCAACCCCTCGATCGGGACCGTGAAGCTGTCCAACCGCGGCTTCTACAGGTTCCGCGAGCTCATCCGGAATCGCGGCGTGGTCGGCAAGGACGACACGCAGTCGGATGTCCTCTGCGAGCTCGGCGCGTGCTTCGAGGCCGCCAAGCGGCTGCGCGCATGCGACCGCAACGGCAACCTGCTGCTGCTCGACGAGGGCACGAACATCATGTTCGTCGTCCATCCGGAGGACCGCGTCCTCCTGTCGAGCTTCGAACCCGTGAACGGCAAGAGGAACAAGAAGAAGCAGAAGCGGGAGAAGGCCCAGGCGTCCGCCTAGCGGCGCGCGGCTTCTCCCGGGGGACGCCTTCGGTCCCCCTTCCCCTTCGATCGCCCGAGCGCCGCGCTCGGACACCGATCGGAAGCATCGAATGCACCTTC
>DYFX01000081.1 GCA_020724945.1 Candidatus Paceibacter sp. | reverse complement strand
TCACCACGCGCTCCGCGCGTGCGAAGTGGGTTCGAGCAAAGGTTAATACATCACCAAACAGTCCTTGACCGAACCGGTTTTCCGCGGTAGCTTGGTTCCGACGGGTCCTGCCCAGCACCGCACGAACGAAAACTCCCCTTGCGGGGAGTTTTCGATTTCTATTTGGAGGCAGTGGTCAGCTGGGCGAAGCCCTTAGAAATACTCGCGGTCGTCATGCCGCATTTCGGACAATTTCGGCCTTTTCGATCGAGAATCTGGCTGACGATGAATACTTCGGCACATTCGGGGCAGGTGAATGCCGCGTTATTGCCATGGAGCTCGGCGGATGCTGGCTTGTTGGCTTTCGTAACTTCGATAAGAACTTGCATTCGCGTGTCTATATTGAATAAAGCGTAGACACTGAAGCGATAAAAAATAATCGTGTCAATACAAAGTGGGGGTGCGCACCCCCACTTTGTGGTCTTATTTCACCACGCCCTTCAGGTACTGCCCCGTCAGCGAGGCCTTCACCTTACAAATGTCCTTCGGCGTGCCTTCAGCGACGAGTTTTCCGCCCTTGTCGCCGCCTTCGGGACCCATGTCGATGATCCAGTCGGAACACTTGATGACATCGAGGTTGTGCTCGATGGTCACGACGGTGTTCCCCTTCTCGACCAGCTGGTCGAGGACGCCGAGGAGCCGCTTGATGTCCTCGAAGTGGAGGCCGGTCGTCGGCTCGTCGAGGATGTAGAGCGTGCGGCCGGTGGCGCGGCGGGAGAGTTCCGTCGCGAGCTTCACGCGCTGGGCTTCGCCGCCCGAGAGGTTGGTGGCGGGCTGTCCGAGCTTCAGGTAGCCGAGACCGACATCGTGCAGGACATTCAGCTTGTCGAAGACGGCGGGGACATCGGCGAAGAAACGGCGCGCCTCCTCGACCGTCATGTTGAGCACATCCGCGATGGTCTTGTCCTTGATGTGGATCTCGAGCGCCTCGTGGTTGTAGCGCGCGCCCTTGCACTCGGGGCACTCCATGAAGACATCCGGCAGGAACTGCATCTCGATGCGCTGGTAGCCTTCGCCCGAGCAGGTCTCGCAGCGGCCGCCGCCCTTCACGTTGAAGGAGAACTTGCCGGCGTCGTAGCCCTTCATCTTCGCTTCCGGCACCTCGGTGAAGAGGTCGCGGATGGCGGTGAAGACGCCGGTGTAGGTGGCCGGGTTCGAGCGCGGCGTGCGGCCGATCGGCGACTGGTCGATGGTGATGATCTTGTCGATGTGCTCGACGCCCTTGATGGCCTTATGCGCGCCCGGTTCCTCCTTGGCGCGATAGAACTTCTTGGCGAGCGCGGTGGCGAGGATGTCGATGACGAGCGTCGACTTGCCGGAGCCGGAGACGCCGGTCACGGCCACGAGCTTGCCGAGCGGGATCTTCACGTCGACCTCCTTCAGGTTGAAGGCGGACGCGCCCTTGATCTCGATGGCCTTGCCGCTGCCCTTGCGCGGCGTCTTCGGCATCTCGATCTTCCGCTTGCCGGAGAGGTACTGTCCGGTGAGCGATTCCTTGTTCTTGCGGATGTCGCCCGGGGTGCCTTCGGCCGTGATCTCGCCGCCGAATTCGCCGGCGCCGGGACCCATGTCGAAGACATAATCGGCCGCGTCGATCATCGCCTCGTCGTGCTCGACGACGATGACGGAGTTGCCGACATCGCGGATGGACTTGATGGCCTCGATGAGCTTGTCGTTGTCGCGCGGATGCAATCCGATGGAGGGCTCATCCAGGATGTAGATGACGCCCGAGAGGCTCGTGCCGAGTTGGGTCGCCAGGCGCACGCGCTGGCCTTCGCCGCCCGAGAGCGTCGTGACCGAACGGTCGAGCGTCAGGTAGCCGAGGCCGACCTCGAGCAGATGGAAGAGGCGCAGCGAGACTTCCTTCACGATCAGGTCGGCGATCTTGCGGTCGAAGGGCGGCAGGTTGAGCGCCTTGAAGGCCGCGCCGAGCTCCTCGATGGACATCTTCACGAAGTCCGAGATGTTCCTGCCGGCGACCTTCACGCCGAGCGCTTCCTTGCGGAGGCGCTGGCCCTTGCAGACCGGGCAGGTGACGGTGCGCATGTACTCCTCGATCTCCTTGCGCATGTACTCCGAATCCGTCTCGAGATGCTTCTTCTCGAGGTGCGGGATGACGCCGATGAACTCGCCGTCGCCGTAGAGGACGAGGTCGAGCGCCTTCTTGGGGAGGTCCTTGGCGGGGACATCGAGCGAGAACTTGGCGCGCTCGGCGAGCGCCTGGAGCTCCTTCATCATGCCGTTGCCGCTGCCGGCGATGCGCGTCCACGGCTTGATGGCGCCCTGGGCGAGGGTGAGCTTGTCGTTGGGGATGACGAGTTCCGGCTCGGCCGTGAGCTTCACGCCGAGGCCGGTGCAGCCGGGGCAGGCGCCGTGCGGACTGTTGAACGAGAAGATGCGCGGCTCGATCTCGGGGAGCGAGATGCCGCAGTCGGCGCAGGCCAGGCGGCGGGACATCAGCATGTCCTCGTCCTTCTTCGGGATGTGGACCGTCAGGAAGCCGTCGCCGTATTCGAGCGCCTTGGTGACGAGCGCGAGCATCTGCTTCTCGTCATAGCCGGGGTTCTTCTCCTGGACGCGCGCGACGACGGCCTCGATGGTGTGGCGCTTGTCGCGGTCGAGGCGCTGCTTCTGCAGCTCCTCCATCGTGTAGAAGGCGCCGTCGACGCGGACCTCGCGGTAGCCGCCCTTGAAGATGGCCTCGAGCTCCTTCTTATGCTCGCCCTTCTCCTCCTTCACGATGGGCGCGAGGATGACGAGCGGCGAAGTTTTGGCGAGCGACTCGATGCGGTCGACGATCTGGCGCGGCGTCTGCTCGGCGACGGGCTTGCCGCACTGCGGGCAGTGCGCCTTGCCGACGCGCGCGAAGAGCAGGCGGAAGAAATCGTAGATCTCGGTGATGGTCCCGACCGTCGAACGCGGGTTGGACGAGACGGTCTTCTGGTCGATGGCGATGGTCGGGCTCAAGCCCGAGATCTCGTCGACATCCGGCTTGTCCTGGAGCTCCAGGAACTGGCGGGCGTACGACGACAGGCTCTCCATGTAGCGGCGCTGTCCCTCGGCGTAGATCGTGTCGAAGGCCAGGCTCGACTTGCCGGAACCGGAAAGGCCGGTCACGACCACGAGCTTGTTCTTCGGGATATCGACGGAAACATTCTTCAGGTTGTGCGCGCGCGCTCCGCGGACGCGGATCACGTCGGGCGCTCCGGATTTTCCGCTGGCCTTGGGAGTTTTTTTGGCTGCCATGCGACGGATGTTATGTCGGGAGGCAGTCTAGCACGCGTCAAGGGAGAGGGCAAGGTTTGAGGGTCGGCGGAAACGAAGACGCGCCGCCGGGGCGCGTCAATTCGCTTTCATTGGTTGCGGCAATCATCGATGGCTCCGATGTCTCCGTGCCGAACGATGCGCTGTGCGGCGTAGGTGATGCCGTTGCCCGATTTGCACCCCTTGAAGAAGGGTTTTCCGCCCGATTCCGGATCGACATACTCGCGGCAGGGGTTGCTGGCACACAGCGTACCGAGGTGCACGG
>DYFX01000080.1 GCA_020724945.1 Candidatus Paceibacter sp. | reverse complement strand
GTCTCGGTCGACGGTGGGCGGTTCGGCTTCCTCAACGATGAGTGCGCCCGCAAGGCCTCGCCCCATCTGAATGAGGCTGTCGTCGTGCGAATGATACCAGAAGGTGCCGGCGTCCGGCGGGGTGAAGGCGTAGTCGAAGCGCTCACCTGGCTTGATCGGCTTCTGCGTCAAATCCGGCACGCCGTCCATCGCGTTGGGCAAACGAATACCGTGCCAGTGGACGGTCGTGCTCTCTGTGAGTCCGTTCTCAATAGTCGCGCGGAACGGCGCGCCTTGCGGGATCCGCAGGACCGGGCCCGGCTCAGTGCCGTTGTACGCCCACACCTCGGTCGGTGGATGGCCATCACCAACCATGTGGACTCGCGTCTTGCTTGTCCGCAGCTCGGTCGTCAGGCCGTCATGCGAAGCCAGGCGATTGTCGGCAAGGGCGGGTCGGGATAAGGCGCCGAAGGCGCAGGCAAGGCCTGCCTGCAGGAATTGGCGTCGGCCCACGGCCGAAGGAGAGATTAATGGCATACCACATCGTCCGTCTGGCGCTTCCCCGGCCTCGTCGCCGATAGGCCAAGGGGCAAGTCTCCACCCCGCGCGTCCTGCGCGGGCTTACAGCAACTTGTTCCCGCGAACCGGCCTTAAGCCGGTAAGCGAGTTAGTTGAGGACGATGGGTCTAGGTGGGAACGGGTCGGGAGCGGGATCGGCTCCCGCCAACCACGCCGCAGGAGGCCAAACATAGTCGGCGCGAAGGGCAATGCGGCCCGGCAGGATTGCCGGCGCGGGAAGAACCGCCGGAGCGGATATACAGGCGAGAATGGGACAAGCCGGCATCTTGTCGGGAGCCGTGGTGCCGGACTGGTGCTGGTCGGGGCAATTCTGGCATGGCTGATCGCCCGCCATTCCCGCCATATTGTCCCCGGACATGGCCATCGGCATGGCGCGCGCGCTTGCCGGCATCGCGACCGAAAGGGCGATGATGAAGACAAGAATCATGCGGGCGACTGACTTCGCCATAGCGGAAAGGTAACGCCGGCCTAGGACCATTTCAAGCGGGCCTGCGAAGTGTGGTCCCGCTCCGGGACGACAGGATCGGAGCGACGATGAGCTTGCAGGCCCAAATTTGTTGGAAATTGCAATGCCCGGATTCTTGGTGTTAGCCGGCTCCATTGCGCTGTTCTCAATATGGCAACCCCTTGTCTTCCCGGCTCCAATTCCAGTGGGTCGCCAATCGGCGGCTCGGTCTCAACGTGCTTCGATATTGCGAAGCCTCGAGCTCATGCGTGGGGACGGAGACAGCGCTTCGAGAATGCGACATTCCGCGACTGTACGGCGCCCACACTGATCGATCATGCTGCCGAGTTCGCGTCGGAGGGCTCGCAGATCGGCAATTTTTCGGTCGACCTCGGCCCGATGCTCCCTGGCAATAACATCAACAGCCTCGCAAGACTGATCGCGCTTGTCGGCGAGATCGAGCAAGGCACGAACCTGATCAAGCGGGAAGCCGAGCTCCCGCGAACGCCGGATGAAGCTCAACCGGTTCAGATGCGCCGCATTGTAGGCGCGATAATTACCTGATGTTCGGGCTGGCACGGGAAGTAGCCCGACCCGTTCGTAGTAGCGGATCGTCTCCACCTTCGTGCCGGTTCGACGCCCCAGTTCTCCGATCGTCAGATGGCTGTCTGCCATGGCTTGACCCTATAGTGACTACAGGGTGCATATGGGTAGTCGCATAGAAGATTTCGAGGTGACAACCGCATGGTGACGACTGCCGGTGAAAGCGCGGCCGAACTGGCTCTCCGATTGCGCGTCGAGGGAATGGATTGCAGCGCCTGCGCTATCAAGGTCGAGAATGCGCTCAAGCGGCTCCCTGGCCTCAGCGACATCAACATGAACTACGCGGCCGAGACGCTGTCACTTCGGCTAGACGAGAACCGCACCCCGCGCGCCGTCGTCGAGGATAAAATCCGTTCACTTGGGTACACTCCGATCGCCGTAGATGGCCCGGCAGTGCGCGCCGTCGGAGCGCTTGCTGAAGAAGGGTTGGAGGCCAGTGATCAGCTTTGGTGGCGGACCCGCAAGGGACGGATGGTGGTGGGGCTCGGAGCCCTTTTGGCAACGGCCTTCGCGATTTCCGCGCTCAGACCCGAGGTCGCGTTCTGGGTCTACGCCACTGCAGCCATTGTCGGGCTCGTCCCGTTTGCGCGCCGTGCCCTTGCCGGTGCGCTATCCGGAACCCTTTTCAGCATCGAGACGCTGATGACGGTGGCGGCCGTCGGAGCCACGGCGATCGGGGCGGCCGAAGAAGCAACTGTGGTCATATTCCTCTTTGCCGTCGGGGAGCTGCTGGAGACGATCGCAGCAGGACGCGCCCGCGCTGGCATCAAAGCCCTCGTTAGCCTCGTTCCGCGTGTCGCCTGGGTCGAACAGACGGGCGATGTCAAAGAAGTGCCCATCGACCGCCTTCGCGTCGGCGATATCGTCGTTGTGCGCCCCGGTGATCGCGTCCCCTCCGACGGCGACGTGATCGAAGGCGATTCCGAGCTCAACGAGGCGCCTGTTACGGGAGAGTCGGTTCCTGTTGCCAAGGGGGTGGGCGATCAAGCGTTTGCCGGCAGTATCAACGCAAACGGCACGCTCCGCATCCGGCTCACCCACACCGCTGCAGACAACACAATCGCCCGAATCATCCACCTCGTAGAGGAAGCTCAGGCGTCCAAGGCCCCCACTGCGCGTTTCATCGATCGCTTCGCCGCCTACTACACGCCAGTTGCCATGGGCGTGGCCGCCCTCATTATGGTCGCCCCGCCGCTCCTGTTTGGAGCGGACTGGCACACTTGGCTCTATCGCGGCTTGGCCACGCTTCTGATCGCCTGCCCCTGCGCACTGGTTATCTCCACGCCGGCGGCCATCGCGTCCGGCCTCGCGGCTGCGGCGCGGCACGTCCTTCTCATCAAGGGCGGCTCCGCCCTCGAAACAATCGGCAAGGTGAAGAGGATCGCCTTTGACAAGACTGGCACGCTGACCGTCGGTCACCCGCGCGTAACTGACATCATTGGGATTGGGAGCGCGGAGGACGATGTGCTGGCGAAGGCAGCGGCGGTCGAGCGCGGATCCAACCACCCGCTTGGTGTCGCGATCGTTGCCGCGGCCGAATCACACGGCCTCGATATTCCGAGGACGTTTGGTAGCAGCGTGGCCATTCCCGGCAGAGCCGTCACAGGCCGGATCAAGTCAGGCTTCATCTCAGTCGGCTCGCCCCGCCATGCTGCAGAACAAGAAGAACTCGCGCAGGATCTCTGCGATCGAATCGCCGCTCTCGAGCACGACGGCAAGACGGTGGTCATTGTCACCGAGAGCAAGCGGCGTCTTGGGCTGATCGCGCTGCGCGATGAAGCGCGCCCCGATGCCGCCGAGGGCCTCGCCAAGCTACGCGCCCTCGGCATCTATCCCGTGATGCTGACAGGCGACAATGCCCGCACGGCGGCAGCAATCGCCAACACTCTCGGGATTGAAGCTCAAGCCGAGCTCCTACCAGACGCCAAGCTCCAGGCGATTGCCGTTTACAAACGTGAGGCGCCTATTGCCATGGTCGGCGATGGCATCAATGACGCACCTGCGCTCGCTACCTCTTCGGTCGGCATCGCGATGGGTGGCGGCACCGACGTTGCGCTCGAAGCAGCCGAGGCTGCGCTCCTG
>DYFX01000079.1 GCA_020724945.1 Candidatus Paceibacter sp. | reverse complement strand
CTACGCCAGGATCTCGAGCGTGAACTTCACGGCTTTTCCCTCCATCAGCTTCTCCTTCTTGCGTACGGCGGCCTTGATGGGGAGCAGGTAACTTCCGGCCTTGGAGTCCGGGAAGATGGATGTCTTCCAGCGCGTCGCGCCGATCGTGACCGCGACCGGGAGGGAGCGCCAGCCGCGCGCCTTCGCGCCGAAGCGCTCCCGGATCTCGATGCCGGCCTTCTTGGGCACGGTGATGAAATGCCAGGCGGCCACGGAGCCTGGATAGATCCAGAGCTCGGCGCGCAGGGCGTAGCGATTCGTCTTCCGCATATGCCGGCAGTATAGCAAAACTCCCCGGCATGGATTCCCGCCTTCGCGGGAATGACATGGGACGGGGAGCGTTCGCTTACTTCTTGCCGCCCTTTTCGGCGACCTGGAGGTTCTGTTCCTTGTGGCGCTTCTTGGTGTCGCGCATGTAGTAGAGCTTGGCGCGGCGGACCTTGGTCTGCTTGACCGGCTCGATCTTGGCGATCGAGGGCAGGTTGAGCGGATAGATCTTCTCGACGCCGATGCCGCCGGAGACCTTGCGGACCGTCATCGTCTTGGAGATGCCGGCGCCGCGCAGCTTGAGGATCATGCCCTCGAAGATCTGGATGCGCTCCTTCTCCTCGCCCTTGGGCGTGGTTTCCTTGATTTTCTGGTGGACCCGGACGGTCATCCCAGGCTTAATGTCGATCATAGGTGACGAGTGATGCGATCAGGTCGGACACCTCTTTGGGGGTGTACCGATCCGTTTGAATGACCGCATCATAGTATGCGGTCGAAGAGGTGTCAAGGCCGTAGAGGGTCTTGAGCCGGACCCGGATTTCCCGCTCCCGCTGGGAGCTCATCCGCAGGGCCTTGGCCATGGAAATGCCGTCCCGTTTGGCCACCCGGCGGGCGCTTTCCTTAGGGTCGACGGTCAGGAAGACCTTGAGGGCCGGGATGCGGAGCTTCCGGGCCAGATAGGCCGAGGCGCGCCCGTCCATCACGACGCCGCCCTTTCGCGCCTCCGCCATCATGCGGCGGTCGAGCTCCTTGTCGAACTCCGGGTGCTTGGCGGCGTACCGGCCGAGGTCGATCAGGCTCATCTTGCGCTCCTTGGCGACCGCGCGGAACTGGTCGCCCGCGCTCACATGCCGCAAACGGAAGCGCTTGGCGATGGCGGCGGCGGCGGTGGACTTCCCGGACCCCGCGAGCCCGCAGATGATGATGACCGGCTTCTTACTTGGCATGGCGGGAGCGCAAGGCTTCGATGACGGCGTGCAGGTCCTCGGGAAGATCGGAACGGTATGCGCGGCGCTTGCCCTCGAGATCGGTGAAGCCGAGCGCGGCGGCGTGGAGGAAGAGGCGGACGCCGCGGAGCGAAGTCGTCTCCTGCTTGGGCGTGCCGTAGAGCGCGTCGCCGACCAGCGGGTGGCCGATCGACTTCATGTGGACGCGCACCTGGTGCATGCGGCCCGTCTCGGTGCGGACCTTCACGAGCGTGGCCTGCGGGAAGCGTTCGAGGACATCGTAATGGCTGACCGCGTCCTTGTCGCCCTCCTGGGCTTTGGTGCGCGCGCTCATGCGGCCGCGGCCCTTCTTGCGCCCGATGGCGGTGCGGATGACATCGAAATCCTTCACGACCTTGCCGTAGACGAGCGCGAGGTACTCCTTCGCGATGTCGTGCGCCTGGAACTGCTTCTTGAGATGCTCGAACATCACCTTCGTCTTCGCGACGACCATGAGCCCCGAGGCTTCGCGGTCGAGGCGGTGCACGATGCCGGGGCGCTCCTTGGCGTCGCCGACCTTCTTGATGGAGGGCGCGTGCTTCACCAGGAAGTCGACGAGCGTCGCGGTCTTCTGCGACGGCGCGGGGTGCACGAGGAGGCCCGAGGGCTTCTCGATGACCAGGTAGTCCGGCGTCTCGTCGACGACCTTCACGGCGGGAAGCGAAGCCGCCTTGGAGGCGGCCTTCTTCCTGGCGGCGGAGGGGAGCTCGACGGTGTCGCCGTCCTTCACGGCGTAGTGCGGCTTGGCCGGCTTGCCGTTCACCAGGACGCCGCCCTCCTTGATGAGCTTCTGGAACGCGGTGCGCGAACGATCCGCATCCTGCTGGGCGAGCCAGGCGTCCAGGCGTTCTCCGGCCTCGTGTTCGGGTACGACGAATTTCTTCATATCGGCAGGATACTGGAAGACTCCGGAAAAAGCCATTTTCCGCGATAAAAAAGACCGCGCGGTCAGGAGAGCCTGACGGCGCGGATGAGCTTGGCGAAGGTGCGGTCGAAGGCGTCGAGGAGGACGGCGCGGAGCGGGGGGAAGTCCTTGGTGAGGATCGGGATGGCGCCCCGCGCGTTCTCGTGGAGGATGCGCATGCTGTAGGCGCGCGCCCTGCGGTCGCGGCCGCGGTAGATGACATCGTTCGGGATGAGCCGCCGGAACGCGGCGAGCTCGGCGGCGACGGCGTCCGGCGCGAGCGGCGCGTCGGCGCCGTTCTTCCAGCCCGCGCGGATGCGGTCGTCGTACACCTCGCAGAAGAGGCGGAAGAAGCCGAAGACATTGCGGTGCTCGGCCATCATCTGCGACTCCCCGGTGAAGAGCCGCTTGACCGGGTGCCAGGCCGGCAGGCCCGCGGCGAAGGTCTTCGCGATGTGGTCGTGGGGGAGGGTCTTGCCCTCCAGCACATCCTCGCAGAACACGATCGGGTCAATGAACAGCTCGTGCATCGTCCGTTCCTCCGTCATTCCCTTCCGGGGCGCGCCCATCCTGGGCGAACGCGAGACCGTACCTGAAAATCGCGGATCTGTCAAGCGCCGAGCGCGCGCGGGATCCGGTTGACAAAATCGCGAAAAAATGCTAAATTATAAGGGTATTCAGGCCCGAAAACCCCTATGAAAAACAACCACGAAGCCATGCCGAACCCCGCTGCGGAGCCCGAAAAGCCCGAGTTTTCGGAGGGCGACATCGATGCGCTGGTGGATGCGTTCACGGAGGGCCGTTCCGAGGAGGAGAAGCGCAAGAGCGCCGAATCCATCGAGATGCTGATTTCCGAGACCCTCTCGGAGATCGACGAGAAGGAGAAGGCCCAGCGCGTCGAGCGCACCGGCATCGTCTTCACCGAGGCCGCCAAGGCCGCCGAGGAGACGCTGAAGGACAGCCTCGCCATGGCCATGCAGATGGCCGATTCGCCGGAAGCCGCCACCCTGCTCATCAAGCCGGTGCACGAGCGCCTGCAGAAGACGCTCGATCCCGCTGGCGGCTTCGGCAAGCTCCACGAGGACCCGAAAGTCCAGCGGCTCTACCAGGTCTTCAACGAGAAGATCCAGCACGAGGCCGTCTCCGCCATGACGGCCGCGCTCGAGAAGCGCGCCGAAGCGGCGACCGACCCCGAAGAGATCTCCAACCTCCACAAGCTGCTCGAGGCGGTCGAGAAGGCCGACCCCGGCGGCGACAAGGAATGAGAAAGATGAAACCGCCCTCCTGGGCGGTTTTGCGTTCTCGGCCTCGAACGGCTTAAATGGTGATGCGCGGGCCCGTAGCTCAACGGTCAGAGCACCGAGCTTATATCTCGGCGGTTGATGGTTCGAATCCATCCGGGCCTACCAACGATTTCCATGCGATTTCCCTACGACCTCCTCGACCCGATGTTCCTCGCGACGCGCGAGACCTTTCCGGGGGAGAAGAGTTTTCATGATTTGGCGCGAGGATTCTTCGCGCACGCAACAGCCGCGGCGCGGGCGGCGAAGGTCGCGGACGCTTGGGCGGACGG
>DYFX01000078.1 GCA_020724945.1 Candidatus Paceibacter sp. | reverse complement strand
CTGTCGCGACTGGTCAGTTTCACGCATCACAGCGATGCGCGCCATGCGCGAGCTTGAGCATGAAGGGCTGATCCGGAGGGTTCCGGGACGCGGCAGCTTTGTCTGTGCCGCCGCCCACTGCCGGTCACCTTTTCATCTGCTGGTGCCGAACCTGGAGCGGGGTTACTACGGCCTGACGATGGAGCGGGTGGCGGTGGCGGCGCGTCTCGACGGCGAGGATCCCCAGCGCGACGGCGGCCGTGAGCGCGAAGGCGTAGACGGTTTCGGTGTAGATGATGCCGCTCTCGAGGATCGTCGGCGCGTAGAGCGCCCCGAGAAGTCCCGTCGGCACGACCGCCTCGCGGCCGATCCAGCGCCGCGCCATGAGCGCCATCACGAAGACCGTCGCGGCGGAGAAGAGCGCCTGCCAGAGGCGGATCCAGACGAGGTCGTCGCCGAAGAGCGAGCGGACGGCCGCCAGGAAGTGCGGGTACAGGATCGGGAAGTAGGTCGGAGCGGACGGTACATGGTCGACGAGGCCACGCACGAGGTCCGACAGGCCGAGGTAGATCTCGCCGTCGCCGCCCCCGACGCGCACCTGCGGGAAGAGGACGACATACGCCGCACGGATGCCGAAGGCGAGCGTCGTGAGGAGCAGTTCCGTGCGGTAGCGGCGGTACCAGGCGAGGACGGGATGCGGGTCCGGCAGGCCGTCGAGGACTTTCCGCACCCGCGCGGCCCACGAATGCCCGGCCGCGAGCGACGCCGAAGCGCGTTCGAGCTCCGCGGCTTTCGCCGGAACATCCGCGAGAGCGTTCAGTGCCTTCGCGAGCGCTTCGGGATCGGAGGGCGGCACGAAGGCGGCGGAGCGGTCATCGAGGATCTCACGGACGGACGGGGTATCCGTCGCGACGATGGCCTTGCCGGCGGCGAGGTATTCGAAAAGCTTGAGCGGCGAGAGGAATTCCGCGGCGTGGCGGTCGGAGGCGCGCGTCGGCAGCACGGCGGCGTCGGCGGCGCGGAGATAGAGCGGGACCTGCGCGTGCGGGACAGGGCCGACGAAGACGGCGTTCCGCGCGCCGAGGACCTCCGCGCGCATCTTCAGCCGTTCGAGGTCGTCGGGGCGGCCGCCGACGAAGACGACGCGCGTCGCGGGACGAAGATGCGCGCAGGCTTCGAGCAGGTCGTCGGCGCCCTTATAGGGATAGAGATGGCCGGTGTAGGCGGCGATGAAGCCTTCGGCGGGCAGTCCGAGCTTGGCGCGGGCTTCGGCTTTCGTCTCCGGCACGGAGAACTTCGCCGCATCGACGCCATCGTGCGCGGCGACGACCTTCCCTTCCGGCACGCCTGCGGCAATGAACGCCTTGCGCAGCCCCTCCGTCACGGCGACGACACGGGCAGCGCGGTCCCAAAAGCGCCGATGGAGCGGCGTGACGCTCGCCGGGAAATCATGCGCCTCGTAGACATACTTCGTGCGCGGATCGACCGAGACGAACCACGGGTCGCGGGCGTAGACGGCGTCCGGCGCGAAGGCGCGGACGGCTTTCCTCGCGGCGCGCGCGAACTGCAGGGCGTTCAGCCACAAGGCGGCGCGACCCAAGACGCGATCGAAACGGACGAAGTCGAAGATCGGGACTTCGACGATCTCGAACACGGGCGCCATGCCGTAATGCTCCCAGGGCGTCGCCGCGATGGCGTTGCGCCGCTTCGGCACGAACAGGCGCGTCTCGTGGCCTTCCTGCGCGAAGGCGCGGCACATGGACATGATCTGGAGCCCGTGCGCGCGCTCGGTCGGCAGGCGGATGTTGGCGAGGCAGGCGATCTTCATGCGATGTCCAACAGGAAGAAACGATGGTACGGCGAATCGGGTTTCAGGTAGGTCGTGCGGATGCGGAAACCGGCGGCCTCGATGGCGGACGAGATCTTCCGCAGCGGATATCCGCGCTTGCCGATCTCCCAGAAATGTTCGCCGCCTGGCGGATGCTTCAGGATACCGGTCAGTTTCCAAAAGAAGTCGAGCTTCGGCAGGAGCGGCAGCTTGAACCCGAGCCAGAAGGTCCAGCCCCAGTTCGGGAGCGACAGCACGACGGCGCGGCGCGTGACGCGGCGGATTTCTGACAACGCTTTCGGGAAATCCTCGAAGGGCAGGTGCTCGAGCACCTCGGCGCAGAGCGTGACATCGAATTTCTTGTCCTCGAACGGCAAGGCAAGGACGGAACCCACGATATCGGGCTTCACCTCGGGATCGATGTCGAGACTCGTGACCGCGAGGCCGCGCGACTTCAGGACCGTCGAGACGAGGCCGCTCCCCTTCCCGATTTCCAGGAGGTTCTCGGGCCGCGACGACAAGACTTCCTGGATCTGGCGGTAATAGCTGATCCAGCGGTCGAGGTGCTCGTACTTGGCGGACTTGTATTCAGGGACGGAAGCGCTCATAGGAAGAGAGGATGCGGCCAGCGAGGCGCTTCAAGGAGTGTCCGCGTTCGACGATATCACGCAGGCGCGCGCCGAGCGCGGCGTCGGGGCGGTCGAGATGCGCTTCGATCTTCGCGGCGATGTCGGTCGGATCGTCGGACGCGAGGCAACGGTCCGCGTCGGCGCCGAGGACGCCCGCGAAGTTGCGGTTCGTCGCGACGACGGGCCGCCCACAGGCCATCGCCTCGAGCACGGCCTTGTCGAGCGCGCCGGTGGGAGCCGCGTTCAACGCGACGGAGGCCGACGCGACGGCTTCAGGCATCTTTCCATAGGCGGCCGATCCGCGAAAGACGACGGCCGACGAGAGCCCTTGCGCTTCGATCCGCCGTACGAGGTCTTCCTTATATGAGCGGTCGTCGGCCATGATCGGTTCCCCCCACAGTTCCAGTCGGACATCACGGCCTCCGCGCCGCAGGACGCCGACCGCGTCGACCAGGAGCTCCAGCCGCTTGATGGCGCTGATGCGTCCGACCGCGACGAGGCGGCCCGGAACCGGGGCGGCAGTCTCCGGCGCGAAACGCTCCGTCGGGATGCCGTGGCCCATGACGCGGACCTTGGGGGACGCGAACGGGAACGAGCCTTCGGAAATCGTGCCGACGACATCCGCCATCCGCTCCCCCATCCGCACGCGCCAGTTCGACTGCCGGTGCGCGTACCACAGCATGATCGGCTTCCGCGCGGCCGCGAGGAACGGCCAGCCGGCGATGAGATACTCGGGACACATATGGATGAAGACGCCATCGACCTTCGCCGACGCCGCACGCAGGTGTTTCCAATACGCGAAAAGCCGCGTGAGCTTGCCCGCGCCCTTCTCCTTCCCCATCGACAGCACGCGGACATTCGACGGAAGGTCGTGGCGGCCGACGGCCAGCCCGATGACGACGACTTCCTCGCATCGGCGCGCGAACTCGCGAAGCCACTCGACGAAGAATCCGAGCGTCGAGGAATCGGCGTCGACGGCTTGCGTGACGACGAGGAGCCTCATACGCCGGCCACGCGCTTCCAGAACCCCGTCACGCGATCGACGATCTCTTCCGGTTTCGGCAGCGTCTCGGCGCGGCGGCGGGCGGCGGCGCTCATGAGCGCGCGGGCGTGCGGCTCCTTGGCGAGCTTGATGAGCGCTTCGGCGAAGAGGTCGGCGTTCCCGACCGGCACGACGAAGCCTTCGGTGCCGTTGCGCACGACTTCCTTGGCGAGTCCGACATCGGTCATCACGACGGGCAGGCCGTAGGACATCGCTTCGGCCGGGAAGCGGCCGTAGCCCTCGCGATCCGACGACAGCGCGGCGACATCCGCCTGCGCGTAGACCGATGCCATGTCGTCCGACCACGGCAGGAACCGGATGCCGGGCGCGACGCCCAAGAGCATCGCTTCGCCTTCGACGCGCGTCTTCTCCGGACCTTC
>DYFX01000003.1:36233-40551 GCA_020724945.1 Candidatus Paceibacter sp. | reverse complement strand
GCGTCCCAGCCCATCGGGTGCAGGACATCGAAGCCTTCCATCCGGCGCTTGCGGGCGATGATGTCGGTGGCGGTGTAGCCCTTCGGGTGGCCGACATGCAGGCCGTTGGACGACGGGTAGGGGAAGAAGTCGAGGAGGTAATACTTCCCTTTCGATGCAGGATGCGGCCGGTCGGCGGCGAAAGCCTTCTCCGATTCCCAGCGCGCCTGCCATTTCCTCTCGATGTCCCGCGGTTCGTATGGAGCCATAGCGCAAAAAAGGTAGCACGGACATCCGAGGCCGGCAACCGGCTCACTCCTCCAGTTTTCGGACGACGTAACGGCCGAACTCGATGAGCAGGCCGAGGCTGAAGCAGGCGATGAAGACCTGCAGGAAGGCGATGAACGGAAGCAGGTTGAAGCGCTCCCCGACCTTCATGAGCGAGAGCGCGTAGTACGCGGCCAGGCCGAGCAGGTAGCCGACGAAGCCCAGCCAGAAGAGGGTTTTGAACTGGAGCCGGCCGGCGACGAACGGCAGGAAGGCGGTGATGAGGAACGAGGTGTAGACGAAATAGCTCGACTGGATGGCGGCGATGAAGGTGAAGCGCGGATTCATGCGGTAGCCCAGCAGCATCCAAAAGGCCATCTGGAGCAGGAAAAGCGCCAGGGCGTACTTCCACCAGTCATCCTCGAGGAACTTCTTCTCGACGACAAGCACCATATGTGGTGGATTATAGCACAGGAGGAGGCACCATGCGACGACCGCTCCTTATCGCCTGCGCCCTGACGATCGGGCCGCCGCCCTCGGCTCGAGCCGACGACGCGCACGGCGTCGACGACCCGCGTTTCTCCCTGTCGCTGCGGGCAGGCATCCTGCAGACGGACGACGACGCGTTCGACGCGACCTGGTACCGCCCGGCCATCCTCGAGGGATCCGGCTGGATCCTGCGCTCGCCGCGGCGCTGGCTGGGAGGCCTCCAGCTCTACGGCATGGCGGGGCTCGAGTCGATCGATGTGGCGTACCGCGAGCACCCCTCGTCGTACCAAGAGAGCCTCGTCGGCATCCACCGCGCGGACATCCGCGTCCGCCGCGGGCTCGCCCTCGGGGCCGGCGCGCGCGCCTCGCTCTACGACGACGGGCGCCTGCGGCTCTCCGCCTTCGCCGATCTCGCGGAACCGCTCCGCGCGTCGGAAGTCGAGGTCGACGCCCTGCTCATCGATCTCGAAGGCCTCAAGATCGATGTCGCCAAGGCGGTCCGCGAGCACGCCTCGGTCTCCTACCGCGGCCGCACGCTCCGGCTCGGCCTCACCGCCGCCGCCGGCTTCCGCGCCCGCGGCCTCCGGTGGGTCCCGTACCTCACCTTCGGCTGGCTGCGCTACGACGCGACGATCGCCTTCGAGACCAACGACCGCCTGAAGACCGCGCTCGCGGCCTTCGGCGTCGACGCTTCCGTCCTTTCCGAACGCGCCATCGTCGAGTCGAATGTCTTCTTCGCTCCCGGGATCCGGGTCGACCTCTCCCGGGCTTGGAGCCTCGAGACGCAGGCCCTCATCGGCCGCTACGACGGCACCTGGGTCGCCGCCGGCGCCATCGGCGCCGCCTGGCGCTTCGGCCCCTAGCCTCCGCATTGACACGGAGGCTTTTTTCGTGCATGGTGGCGTCAGTCCATTCGACATCCCAGGAGGCGGTACCATGCGGACTTGCACGATGTTCCTCTTCGCTTTCATCCACGCGTTCCTGATGGGGGCGGAGGCGCGCGCCGACCGCATCCACCTGCCCTGCGACAAGCCGGTGGCGGCCTCGGTCGGCACCGGCATCTTCACCGGCTCCTCCGACACCGACGACTTCGGCGACATCGAGTTCACGCGGATCCAGCCGACCTTCCTGCGCCTCGAGCTGACGGCCTTCAGCAACTGCGAAGCGCGCACCACGCGCGACGCGGACCTGAAGCCGATCGGCCGGCACGACAAGGTCACCCGCTGGTGGCTCGGCAGCTTGAGCTTCTACGGCTCGATCACGCCGGAGACCACCAAGCTGTCGCTCCGCAACCAGCCCGAGATCATCCCCGTCCTCGACGAGAACGGCGACCCGGTGCTCGACGAGGACGGGAACCCGGTCACCAAGACCGAGAACACCCTCGTGCGGGCGAACCTGGAGGCCGGCACGGATTTCTCCGGCGGCCTCGGCGCGCGGCTCTCGCTCATCGACGCCAAGTATTTCCATGTGGAGATGTACGGCGAGTACGCGGGGTCGTTCGGCTGGAACCCGGCGCGCGCCGACACCATCGTCGCGCACGCGATCGGGCTGGACATCGACGTGACCGGCCTGGCGAGGGATCATGCGTCCCTCCGCTACCGCTGGGACATGCGGAATGTCGGCCTCACGATCGCCGTGCCGACGCGGCCCAACACGATCTCGAGGAACCGGCTCACGCCGTACGCCTCGATCGGCTACACCTGGTTCAACGCGTCGGTCGACCTGGATCTCGACGAGGACGTGACGCGCGACCTGACGAACCTCGGCGTCGATGTCGACAAGGTCACCGAGCGTCGCTCGATCCGCAAGTCGTCCGTCGCGGCGCTGATCGGCGCGCGGCTGGACTTCAACAAGACCTTCTCGCTCGAGACCTCCGCGATCTTCGCCAAGACCGAGCACACCACGATCTACTGGTTCACGGGTTCGGCGGTCTTCCGCTTCGACTACCCCTGGAACTGGTGAACGGAATCCCCCGCCTGCAGCGCAGCGCGGGGGACTTTTCTTATTCCGGTTTCATCTCTCCGCCGGGGACGCCGGCGGCATCGAGGCAGAAGTCGGCGGGGTCGGGCGCATAGCCTTCGGGACAGGCGCAGAAGCCGTCCATGACCGCGCCTCCGGACTTCTCGCAGTTCTCGAGGTTGTAGTTCGGAGTGTCGTCGCCGGCGGGTTCAGGCACGCGCGGGGCGCAGCCGGCGCCGAGCAGGAGAAGTGCGGCGAACAGGATCGTGATGCGCATAGGTCCGATGCGTCAGGAATTCCCTCGGGCCCGCATCGCGTCGGCGATGCGGGTGACGGCCAGGACGAAGGCGGCTTCGCGCATCGTGCCGCCGTGCCGCTCCTTGGCGGCGAGCGCGTCGGCGAGCGCGTCGAGCATCGTCGCCTTCACGGCCTCTTCCGTCCAGGATTCGCGCGTCAGGTTCTGGATCCATTCGAAGCACGAGACGGTCACGCCGCCGGCGTTGGCCAGCACATCGGGCACGAGCAGGACGCCGCGCTCCTCCAGGACGAGGTCGGCCTCCGGCGTCGTCGGCCCGTTGGCGAGCTCGAGCACGGCCTTGGCCTTGATGCCCTTCGCGATCTCCTCCGTGATCTGGTTCTCCATCGCGGCGGGGACGAGCACATCGCAGTCGCAGGTCAGGAGCTCCTCCTGCGAGATCGTCCGCGGGCCGGACTTGAACGCGTCGAGGTCGACGCCGTCGGCCGCCTAGACGCCGCCTTTCGAATCCGAGACGGCGACGATCGTATGCCCGGCTTCCTCGGCGAGCTTCGCGAACCAGGCGCCGACATTGCCGAAGCCCTGCACGGCGATGCGCGCCTTGCCCTCGACGGGGTCGATGCCGATGCGGCGCAGCACCTCGTCGAGCAGGTCGAAGCCGCCTCTGCCCGTGGCCGCATCGCGGCCGAGCGAACCGCCGAGCGCGAGCGGCTTGCCGGTCACGACGCCCGGCGCCGAGCGGCCGATCGTCTTTTCATACTCATCGAGGAACCAGCCCATCTCGCGGCCGGAGGTGTTCATGTCGGGCGCCGGGATGTCGAGGTCGGGACCGACATGCGGCGCGAGCGCGCGGGCGAAGGCGCGCGTGAGGCGCTCGAGCTCGCCGACGGACAGCGTCTTCGGATCGACGACGATGCCGCCCTTGCCGCCGCCGAGCGGGACGCCGACGACCGCCGTCTTGATGGCCATCCAGAACGAAAGCGCCTTCACCTCGTCGAGGTCGACGACCGGCGCGTAGCGGATGCCGCCCTTGTAGGGACCGCGCGCGCGGTTCCATTGCACGCGGTAGGCCGGGAAGGTCTTCAACGAACCGTCGTCCATCTTCACCTCCAATTCGAAGTGATGGGTGGCGTCGGGCGTCTTGAGCTTGGCGAGCGTGGCCGCATCGAGCTCCATCAGCGCCGCCGCCCGATCGAGCTGCTTCATCGCGTTATCGAAGGCGTTCATAGGCGTAATATCATTGTCATCCCGAGCGTAGCCGAGGGATCTGTTCCCATCGTACCCCTTTATCGGAAAAGAAAAAGCCCCGCGGGAGGCGGGGTTTTTTCTACTGGCCGACGCCGAATCCCCGGTGCGTGAGGATGCGTT
>DYFX01000003.1:0-36223 GCA_020724945.1 Candidatus Paceibacter sp. | reverse complement strand
CGCCTCCCCGTCAAGGGAGGCGTTCGGGATTCAGCCGTTGTTCGCGCCGAAGCTCCGGTGCGTCAGCACGCGTTCCGCTTCCAGCGCGGCCATGCAGCCGGTGCCGGCGGCGGTGATGGCCTGGCGGTAGCGCCTGTCCATGACATCGCCGCAGACGAAGACGCCTTCGTACTTGGTGGTGACATCGCCCGGGCCCTTGGTGACCACATAGCCGACCTTGTCGCATTCGATCCACGGCTTCAGGAACTCGGTGTTGGGCACATGGCCGATGGCGGCGAAGACCCCGTCGACCTTCAGCTCCGACACCTCGCCGGTCTTGGCGTCCTTCAGCTTCACGCCGGTGACATGCCCGACATCGACGCCCAGGATCTCCGCGACCTCGACATTCTCGATGAAGGAGATCTTCGGGTTGGCCTTGGCGCGCTCGAGCAGCGGGACCGACGCCTTGTACCTGTCGGTACGGTTCAAGATGGTGACCTTGGATGCGAACTTGGTGAGGAAGGTGGCCTCCTCCATGGCGGAGTCTCCCCCGCCGACCACGACCACTTCCTTGTTCTTGAAGAAGAAGCCGTCGCAGGTCGCGCAGGCGGAGACGCCCTTACCGTACAACGCTTTCTCGGATTCGAGACCGAGGCGGCGCGCGGAGGCGCCGGTCGCGACGATGACGGTCTCGGCCTCGTAGGTCTTGCCGGCGTCCGTCATGACCTTGTACGGCTTGGCGGAAAAGTCGACGGCCGTGACGGTCTCCTCGACGACGCGCGTGCCGAACTTCTCGGCCTGCGCCTTGAGCTTCAGCACGAGTTCGGGCCCCATCACGCCCTTGTCCTCGCCTGGCCAGTTCTCGACCTCCGTGGTGGTGGTGAGCTGGCCGCCCGGCTGGGGGCCGGCGAAGAGCAGGGGTTCCAGGTTGGCGCGCGAGGCGTAGATGCCCGCGGTGTAGCCGGCCGGGCCGGCGCCGATGATGATGGTCTTTTCCATAGGAAGAAGAGGCCCGCCCGTCCGGGCGGGCTCTCGCTTACATCTGCGCGGTGAGTTTCTCGATCAGTTTCTCCTTGGCCTGCACGCCGACCATCTGCTCCACGGCCTCGCCGTTCTTGAAGATGATGATGGTCGGGATGCTCATGATGCCGAACTTCCCGGGCGTCTCCGGGTTGTCGTCGACATTCATCTTCCCGATCTTGACCGGCTTGCCTTCGAGCTCCTTGGCGACCTCCTCGATGATCGGGCCCATGATCTTGCAGGGGCCGCACCAGGGCGCCCAGAAGTCGACGAGCACGGGCGCATCGGACTTCAGGACCTCCTTTTCGAAATTCTCTTCGGTGATGACGAGTTCCATAGGTGTTGGTTGAATTCGCGTCGATCCGTCGTCGGCGCCGCCGGACGCGCCGCCAGGCGGTCGGGCTCGCGGGACGAAGCGCCTCCATCGTAGACGAAAGCGGACCGCCCGTGAAGGGCGGTCCGCGCATGTCAGAAGCCGAGCTGTTTCTCGCGCTTCTCCTCGCTGTAGATCTCCAGGATGTCGCCGAGCTCGATCTGGCCGCGGCCTTCGAAGCGGATGCCGCATTCCTGGCCGCCGTAGACTTCCGCCACGGACTGCTTGTGGCTCTGGAGGTCGGCGATCTTGCCGGAGGCGACCGGGACGCCCGCGCGGAAGACCTGGGCGAGCGCGCCGCGGATGACCTTTCCGTCGGTGCAGACGCCGCCGACGATCTGGCCGTCCTTGCCGGAACGGAACACGCCCTTGATCTCGAGCTTGCCGAGGTCGGTGCGGATGACTTCCGCCTTGAGTTTCTTCTTCAGTTCCTCCTTCACGTCGTCGAGGAGGTCGTAGATGACCTTGTACTGGCGGACGGGGATGTCCTTGTCGCGCGCCAGGGCGGCCGCGCTCGATGTCGGGTTGACATGGAAGGCGAGGACGAGCGCGCCGTTCGATTCGGCCGCGAGGATGTCGGAGTCGCTGACATTGCCGAGGCCCTTGCCGACGATGCGCACGCCGACATCGGGATGCGTCATGCGCTCGAGCGCGCCGAGGATGGCTTCCAGCGAGCCGAGCACGTCGGCGCGGACGATGACATTGACCCAGTCCTTCTCCTTGGCGGAACCCTCGTCGCCGGAAGCGGAGGGCGAGGACGAGCCGGAGACGGTCGGCTGGGTGGAGCTCTGCGCGTGCTTGATCTCCTTCCAGTCCTTGAGATCCTGGGGGCGTTCCGGGACCTCCATGACATCGCCGACCGTCGGCGCGAGCTTGAAGCCGAGGATCTTGGCCGGCATGCCCGGCGGCGCCTCGTCGACGAGCTTGCCCGTCCAGTCCTTCATGGCGCGGACGCGGCCGTAGTTCACGCCGCCGATGCCGAGGATGTCGTTGCGCTTCAAGGTGCCGCCCTGGATGAGGACGGTCGCGACGGGGCCTTCGCCCTTGTCGACATGCGACTCGATGATGGTGCCGATGGCGCGGCGGTCGGGGTTCGCGCGGATCTTGTCCTTCTCGATGTCGGCCACGAGCAGGATGGTGTCGAGCAGGCCGTCGATGCCGGTGTTCGATTTCGCGGAAATCGGGACCATGACGGTCTTGCCGCCCCAGTCCTCGGGAATCATGCCGAGATCGGAAAGCTGGCGCTTGACCTGGTCGGGGTTGGCGCCTTCCTTGTCCATCTTGTTGATGGCGACGACATACGGGAGCTTGGCCGCCTCGATGATGCGGACGACTTCGACCGTCTGCGGCTGGACGCCGTCGTCGGCGGCGACGACCAGGATGGCGACATCGGCGACGCGGGCGCCGCGCGAGCGCATCATGGTGAAGGCCTCATGGCCCGGGGTGTCGATGAAGGTGATGGAGCGCCCGTTCTTCACGGCCTGATAGGCGCCGATGTGCTGGGTGATGCCGCCGGACTCGCCCGTGGCGACGGCGGTGGCGCGGATGGCGTCGAGCAGCGTCGTCTTGCCGTGGTCGACATGGCCCATGACGACGACGACCGGCGGACGCGGCTGCAGCTTCCCGTCGTCCTCCGAGAGGACGGCTTCCTTGAGCTGGTCGAGCGCGGAGGAGACGGTCTCTTCCTTCTGCCCCTCGTCCTGCTTCACGGCCTGGTAGCCGAGATCCTCGGCGATGATGGCGGCCGTGTCGAAGTCGACGCGTTCGTTGATGGACGCCAAGATGCCGCCCTTCATCAGTTCGCGGATGACATCCGTGACGGGGCGCTGGAGCTTGTCGGCCAGCTCGCGGACGGTGATGGACGGCGGGATCTGGATCTTGCGGTCGGCCGTGACTTCGCCGGCCTGGATCTTGCGGCGCAGTTCCATCTTGGCCTTCTCGTCGGCCAGCTGTTTCTGCTTCCAGGCGTTCTCCTGCCAGCGGCGGATGATGCGCTCGGCCTCGCGATGATCGACTTTGATCGCCTTGCGCCCGATGTCGAACCCGAGGGTCGGGAGCTTCTCGCGGAGTTCGTCGGGCGTGACGCGCAGGCGGCGCGCGATTTCGGTGATGTTCATGTATGTCGGAGGATACGGGACTTCCGCATATCTGTCAATGAAAAAGCCCCGCCGCGGCGCCGCGGGCGGGGGTCAGTCTTCGGAACCTTCGTGCTCTTCCTGTTCGCGGCGCATGGCCTCGTACGGGTCGATGGCATCGGCCATGTCGCGGTAGCTCGCGATCTCCTGGAGGTCGCGCTCGAGCAGCTCCTGCTCCTTGCCGGGGACGATGACTTCCGGCTCGAGGATGAGCCAGTCGTACTGTCCTTCCTTCAAGGGCTGGATCTGCCGGATGGCGGCCTGGCCTTCCTCGTCGGCGTACCGTTCGATGGAATCGTCCTGATACTCGAGGAGCACGCGATCGATCTCGACCAGGTCGGCGTAATAGCCGCACAGCAAGTTCGCGAACCCGTCGGCCGTGCGGAGCGCCGCGGCGGCCCGCCGCTCGTCATGCCGGAACTGGCGCGCGAGCTTGCGGAGGCGGTGGATGGCCTGCTGTCGCAGCTCGTAGCCGCGGACGATGAGGCAAAACTCGTAGGCGGTGACCGCCCAGAGATCGTGGAACTCCGGGACATCGGGGTAGGAACGGCGGTGCTCGGCGAGGCGGCTGCGGCGCAGGCGCGTGGTCGAGAGCGCCGGCGGACCGGTGACGCCGACCGCCGTGCCGGCGGCCAGGCCGGTCACGGGGTCGCCGGTCGCGGCCGTGACCGCGATGGTCACGACGCCGCCGGTCACGACATGCACGATGATGCGCGGGAGCTTCTTGCCGTTGCGGGCGAGATTCCGCGCGAAGGCGGTGAACCAGCGGTCCTTCCGCTCGCGCATGATGTCGCGCAGCTCCTCGTGGGCCTGCTTGGCCTTCGAGGTGAGCATGAGCGCGGGCGGTTCGCAGTCGATCACGATCTCGCAAGCGTCGTCCGGCGCGTCGCCGAGCACGCGCGGCCCCCCGTTGCCGGGAGGCTTCTTGTTCTCCTCGGAACTCATGGGGCCTCCTGTTGTCTGAAAGGGCGGGGCGGACTAAGCTCAACCTAGCACGAAATCCCAGATTGTCAACCTATGGACGCCCCCTCCGGATTCCTGCTGATCGACAAGCCCGTCGGCCCGACCTCGCACGACATCGTCGACGCCGCGCGGCGCGTTTTGCGCACCCGGAAGATCGGCCACGCGGGAACGCTCGATCCGTTCGCTTCAGGACTCCTCATCCTGGCCGTCGGGAAGATGACGAAGGAGATTTCCCGGTTCGTCGGCCTCGACAAAACCTACGAAGCGACGCTCCGCCTCGGCGCGACGAGCGACACGATGGACCGCACGGGCGCCGTCACCGAACGAAAGGATTGCGCGCCGGTTTCCCGCGAGGCGTTCGAAGCCGCGCTGGAAAAGTTCCGCGGCGAGATCGACCAAGTGCCGCCGATGTACTCCGCCAAGAAGGTCGGCGGCAAGAAATTGTATGAACTGGCGCGCGAGGGGAAGGAAATCGAGCGGAAACCCGTCCGCGTGACGATCCACGAGCTCTCGCTCGCCGACTACGCCTGGCCCATCGCCAAGATCCGCACGCGCGTCTCGAGCGGCACCTACATCCGCGCGCTCGCAGACGACATCGGCAGGGCGCTCGGCTGCGGCGCGTACCTGGAGGAACTGCGGCGCACGCGCATCGGGAGCTTCGACGTGAAGGACGCGGTGACGAAAGAAGGCGTCGCGCCGGAACGCCTCTTCACGCCCTGATTGACGCGGCGGCGGATCCCTGCTACGCTCCTGCGTCGCTTTCCGGATCACCCGGACGACAAGGAGATCCTTCATGCCGCAGATCCGCACGACGCTCACGGGCATCCGCAACGGCTGCCGATCGGTCCGCGCCAAGCTCGCCAAGGAAGTCGAGCTTCACCTCAAGCCCCTGCGCGACGACGCGCCCGCGGAGTTCGAGAAGGCGGGGAACGGTTTCGCCGTCCCCTACCTCGATCGCGTGTTCGATGGCCTGCGCGACGCGGTCCTCGACGGCGCCGACCGCGCGACGATCGATCTCGTCGACACCAAGGACGACGACCTTTCCGCCGATGTGGCGGCCGCCGTCTGGGGTTGTTGCGCCGGCTACCTGGCCATGCGCGGCCTCGACTGCGAGCGCGCCTGGCGCTGGCACGACGAGGCGCGCCGCTCCGGCGTCGTGACGCTCATCGTGCGTCTCTGATCCTCCAGACCTCCGCCTCGATGTCCGCGTAGACCCGTTCGAACGACGGGTCTTTTTTGATGAGCGAACGGAGCGGGTCGGGGCCCATGCGCAGGAAGACATGCCGCGCGCCGAACTCCTCGACGATCAGCTCGGCCAGCCCTTCGCGGCGGCGGCCTTCGCCGATGTCGCGCCAGAGCCAGTACTTCGCCGGATCCTTGCGGTAGGAGAAGAGCGCGTCGAGGCCGGCGATGTAGCGATGCTCCGGAGAGCGGTACCAGAGCTGGGGGAAATCGTCCCAGCGCGCGTGGAAGATCGTCTCCCCCGCCGGCACATGTGCGCGCACCCAAGCGCCGGCATCGGCGTACCGCGACGCCGGCGGACGATCCTCGTAGGAACGGCGCGGGATCCAGAGCAGCCAGACGGCGGCGGCCGCGCACGCCACGACGAGCGCCGCCGTCGCCGGGACGGCCGCGCGGCCGAACCGCGCCTTCGCCCGCGCGGCGAGCGCGCGCAGGTCGATGGCGGCGAGCGCCGTCTCCGCGACGAGCGCGCCGGCGAGGAGGGCCATCGGCACGAGGTACTCCTGATGCCGCGCCTGGCGGAGCGTCATGAGCAGCAGGATCGCGGCGAACGATCCGGCGAAAAGCATGTCGAAGCGCCGCGACAGGTCGACGCGCACGGGGCGCGGGCGCGCGCCGGTCAGCACGGCGGCGGCCGCGGCGGCCGCGGCGGCGAGCATCGGCAGGAACGCGCCGATGTTCCCGATGAAGATCGTCGCGAACTCGCGCGGATACCACTCGTCGCCGACGAGCACGGCGGGATCGGGGCGCCCGAGCACGGCGATCTGCAGGATCTGCTCGCCGTAGAAGAGGAGGTTCGCCGGAAAGAACGGGTTCAGGACGAGTCCGGCCGCCGATCCGAGCGCGGTCGCGACGAACATCCGCGCCGAGCGGCGCACGAGCGCGTCGATCGCAGCGGCCACGAGAAGGAGCGGCCACCCGCCATGCAGCCAGACATACGCGAAGGCGATCGCGAACGCCGCGCCGCGATGCCGGCGCCGGAGCGCGACGAGGAAGAGGCAGAGCGCGGCGAGCGCGAGCGCGGTGGCCTTGGTGAGCAGCAGCCGGAAGACGAATCCCGGAGCGAAGAACAGGAGCGGCGCCCAAAGATGCGGCCGCCGCACGCCATAGCCCTTCAGGAGGTATGCGACGGCGACGACCGCGAGCGCCGCGAAGACGACCGTGGCGATCTTCGCTCCGTGGAAATCCCCGAACGCGGCGAGGAAGGGCGCGAGCGCGATGTGATAGAGGAAGTGATGGTCGGCGAACGCGTCGGCGAGCGTGGTCTGCGGCAGCCACGGGAAGGCCGCGACGGGCCCGGACTCCATCGTCAGGCGCGTCATCCGCAGATGGTAGTAGGCGTCGGGGTCGCCGAAGCCCGGAACGAAGTGGATCCACGCGAAAAAGGCGGCGGAAAGCGCGAAGACCAGCGAATACGGGCGTTTCATCATGGGGGCAGTATACACCTTGCCGGAGGCACCTCCCCGTGATATGGTCGAACCAGTTCATCATTAGCGATCCGCTCGTTCCGTCCCGGTTGAGCCCGAAGAGCTGCGCCCCACCCCCATGCGACTTTTGCCCCAGTTTCCGGTAGAAATGAGAGAATCCGCGCGCGCACAGAAGAAAGCCTAAGGCTTTCCGGCTTTTCGACGCTCGAACAACCAGGATCGGAGCGACGGACTATCACCCTATGTCCGTCCCGTTGTTGCTCCTCGCCCTGGCCGCCTTGGCGGTCGGTCTGGGCGCCGGCTATTACATCCAAAAGAAAGTCACCGCCGACAAGATCGCGTCCGCCGAAGCCAAGGCCGAGGCGACCGTGAACGACGCCAAGGCCAAGGCCCAGGAGATCGAGCTCCAGGCCAAGAAGAAGTCCGTCCAGATGCTCGACGAGGCCAAGCGCGACGAGGCCGAGCGCCGCAAGGAGCTGAACGCCGTCCAGCAGCGCCTCGAGAAGCGCGAATCGATGTTCGACAAGCAGCTTCTCGAGCTCCAGGAGAAGACCCGGAAGAGCGACGAGCATGCCAAGGAGATCGAGGCCGCCAAGGCCGAGATCGAGCGGCTCAAGGCGGACATGCGCGAGAAGCTCGAGAAGGTCGCCGAACTCCCCCGCGAAGTCGCCAAGGAGCAGCTCTTCAAGGCCATCGAGGACGAGGCCCAGGACGAGATCCTCTCGCGCATCCGCAAGATCGAGCGCGCCGGCACCGACGAGTACGAGACGAAGGCCCGCAACATCCTCTCCGCCGTCATCTCCCGCGTCGCCTCCTCGCACTGCGCCGAGACGACCACGACCCAGGTCCAGCTCCCCTCCGACGACATGAAGGGCCGCATCATCGGCAAGGAGGGCCGCAACATCAAGTCGCTCGAGCAGCTGACCGGCACCGAGATCATCGTCGACGACACGCCGAACGCCATCACGGTCTCCGGCTTCTCCCCCATCCGCCGCCAGGTCGCCCGCCTCGCGCTCGAGAGCCTCATCAAGGACGGCCGCATCCAGCCGACCAAGATCGAGGAGGCCATCGAGGAGGCCAAGCGCACGCTCGCGCTCGACATCAAGAAGGCCGGCGAGGACGCCATGATCGAGTGCGGCATCCCGCTGGGCTCGGTCGACCCCAAGCTCATCTCCATCCTCGGCCGCCTGAAGTACCGCACCTCCTACGGCCAGAATGTCCTGCGCCACTCCATCGAGGTCGCGCTGATCGGCAACTTCCTCGCCAAGGAAGTCGGCGCCGACGCCGCGGTCCTGCTCAAGGGCGGGCTCTTCCACGATGTCGGCAAGGCCGTCGACCATGATGTCCCCGGCGCCCACCCGGAGATCGGCTACAACATCATGAAGAAGTTCGGCTTCCCCGAGGAGATCGCCTACCACTCGCTCTCGCACCACGAGGACCGGCCGCGCAACATCGAGGGCTACCTCTGCAAGGCCGCCGACGCCATCTCCGGATCGCGCCCCGGCGCCCGCAAGGACACGCTCGAGAACTATGTCCGGCGCCTCGAGGACCTCGAGAAGGTCGCCACCTCCTTCGAAGCCGTCGACCGCGCCTACGCCATCCAGGCCGGCCGCGAGATCCGCGTCTTCGTCTCCCCCCAGCGCATCGACGACCTCGGCGCCTGGCAGCTCGCCAAGGACATCGCCAAGAAGTGCGAGCAGGAGCTCCAGTACCCCGGCGAGATCAAGATCAACGTCATCCGCGAGATGCGCGCGATCGAATACGCGCGCTAGACCCGTATGATGACATTCCTCGTCTTCGGAGATGTCGTCGGCAAGATCGGACGCGAAGCGCTCAAACGAGCGCTTCCTCGTTTGAAGGAGGAGTTCAATCCCGACCTGACGATCGTGAACGCCGAGAACCTCGCGCACGGCAAGGGCGTGACGCGCCCCATCATCGCCGAACTGCACGCCGCAGGGGTGGACTTCTTCACCTCCGGCAACCATATCTTCTCGAACCAGAAGGGTCCGCACGATGTCTGGGCCGACCCCGAGCTCAAGGATCTCCTCATCCGCCCCGCCAACTTCCCCGAAGGGACGGCCGGCGACGGCGAAAAAACGCTAACACTTGGCGAAAAACGGGTCCTCGTGGTAAACTTGATCTGCCAGGTCTTCATGGGCGAGCCGTACGGCAGCCCCTTCGTCGCCATGGAATCCGTCCTGAAGCGGCATGCGGGCGAGAAGCTCGACGCCATCATCGTGGATCTCCACGGCGAGGCGACCTCCGAGCGCATCGCCTTCGGCATCCACTTCGACGGACGCGTCTCCTCGGTGACCGGCACGCACACCCATGTGCCGACCGCCGACGCCCGCATCCTGCCGAAGGGCACCGCCTACCTGACCGACATCGGCATGACCGGCGCGCGCCACTCCATCCTCGGCGTCGAGCCGGAAGGGCCGATCAGCCGGTTCGTCGAAGGCGAGGCGAAGGCCTTCGAGATCCCCGAGGCCGGCCCCGTCGACCTGAACGCGGTCGCCGTGACCGTCGGAGAAGACGGCAAGGCCGTGAAGATCGTCCAGATTCAAAAGATCATCGAGTAAACATATGAACAAAGCCGAATTGGCCGTGAAGCTCGCCGAGAAGCTCGACCTCCCCAAGAAGCGCGGCGAAGAGATCGTCGAGACGCTGACGGACCTCATCATCGCCGAGCTCAAGAACGGCGGCGAGGTCACGATCGCCGGCTTCGGCGCCTTCTCCGCCCGCACGCGCGCCTCGCGCATGGGCGTGAACCCGCAGAACCCCACCGAGAAGATCACCATCCCCGAAGTCCGCGTCCCGAAGTTCAAGGCCGGAAAGACGCTCAAGGACTCGCTGAAGGGCAAGGCGTAAAAAGAAAAGACGCTCCGACGATGCTGGGGCGTTTTGCGTTCAGCGACGGAGACCGCGGAGCGCGCGGGCGCGGGCCAGCTCGTCGAGCCGGGGAGCCTCGATCACGTTCCATCGGTACCAGGTCGTGCTGATGAAGGCCGCGCCGGCGAAGAGGAGCATCCCGGCGCAGACGCCCCAGCCGAAGCCCACGCTTCCGCAGTAGAGCGTCAGCAGGATCGGAGTCATGAGCAGGATCAGCCGCGCGGCGATCTTGTTCAGGTGCTCGGAGAAGCCGGTTTCCGGCGTGCTGGTGAACATCCAGAGCAGCAATCGGCGCATCGTATCCTCCTGGCAGGTGGATCGGGTCGGAAGGGCGAGACTGCGTCCACTGAACCAAAAAGGCGGCCTTCAGTCAAGGCCGCCTTCGGGAATCTAGGCTTTCAACCAGCGCGCGATTTCGGCGCCGAGGCCCTCGAGCGGGGCGCTCTTGGCTTCGGCCGCGGCGCGCTCCTTCCATTCGACGCCGCCGGCGGCGAGGGACTTCTCGGAGAGCACGAGGCGGAGCGGGGCGCCGATCAGGTCCGCGTCGGCGAACTTCTCGCCGGCGCCCTTGTCGCGGTCGTCGACCAGGACTTCGATATGCCGCTCGGCAAGGTCCGTCTCGATCGCGGAGACGGCCGCATCGATGAGCTTCCGCTTCTCCTCATCCTTCGACTTGAGCGGCACGAGATGGACATGGAACGGCGCCACGGCCTTGGGCCAGACGATGCCCTTGTCGTCGTTGTAGGCCTCGACGATGGCGCCGACGAGGCGCGAGGTGCCGATGCCGTAGCAGCCCATCAGGATGCGCTCATGCTTGCCTTCCTCGTTCATGAAGTCGAAGCCGAAGGCGTCCGAATATTTGGTGCCGAGGTCGAAGATGTTGCCGACCTCGATACCCTTCACCTTCACGAGCTTGCCGTCGCCGTTGGGGCAGGCGTCCCCTTCCTTGAGGGTCGCGACCTCGAGGTTCTGGCCGAAACGGCAGGTCTCGCAGGCCAGGATGGTGTCCTCGCCGGATTCGGTGAGCGCCTGGAACTCATGCGAGATCTTGTCGGTGAAGATGCCGCCGGAAGCCTGCACGACCTTCACATCGAGGCCGCAGCGCTTGAAGGCGCGGACATACGCCTCGAGCGCCTTCGCGTAGAACGCTTCCAGGTCGGCCTGGTCCGTGTGGAAGCTGTACATGTCCTTCATCCGGAACTCGCGGCCGCGCAGGACGCCGGACTTGGCGCGCAGTTCGTCGCGGAACTTGGTGTTGATCTGGTAGAGCGCGAAGGGCAGCTCCTTGTACGAGCGCGTGAACTTCTGCGCGAGCGGCGTGACGACTTCCTCGTGCGAGCAGCCGAGGGCGTACATCTTGTCCGTCTGCGACTTCAGCTTGAAGAGGATGTCGACCTTGTCCCAGCGGCCGGTCGTGTCCCAGTACTCTTTCGGATGGAGCGACGGCATGAAGATCTCCTGGCCGCCCAGCGCGTCCATCTCCTCGCGGACGATCTGCTCCACCTTGCGGAGGACGGAGAGCCCGAGCGGGAGCCACGAATAGACGCCGGCCATCACATGCTCGACGAAGCCGCCCTGCTCGAGCAGGCGGGCGTTCGGCGAATCGGCGTCCGACGGGGCGTTCTTGGAAGTCTTTCCGAAGAGGTGGGAGTAGCGCATAGCACGCCTACTTTATGGGGAAACGGGTGCGGGGTCAAGAAACCCTCGTGTACCGTTTTGCGTCAGCTGACGCATTTTCGTCCATCGAAGCCGGAGACGAAAAAGACCGCCCGTGGTGCGGGGCGGTCAGGCGTTGCCGATGACGGGCTTGCCGGTGGCGATGGCCTCGGACATGGCCGAGCCGTGGGCGTAGGCCGGGCGGAACCCGTCCAGCGTCCAGTGTCCGGCGAAGAAGCCGCCGGAGGGGCAGCAGTCCCACCCCATGCATCCGAGGACGCCGTCCTTGTCCGAGCCGATGCGCGTCTTCCACGCCTCCTTGTAGGAAGGATCGTCGGCATACGCCGCGACGCCTTCGCCCGGGAGGATGGCGCAGCCGCAGAGCGCGCAGCGGATGGAGATGTCCTTCAGCCATGCCGCGGCGCACGGGCCGCAGCGCTCGCGCCGCTTGAGGACCTCCTTGGCGGGTTCGCGCACCTCGCCGTAGAAATCGATCTTGAACCGCCTCGGCGCCTTGTGACCGCAGGCGAACTTCACCTTCCAGCCCGACTCCCCGACGCATGCGAGCGTGTCGGTCGGATCGGGCCGCGGCGGCGGTTCCTCGCGCGTCGTGGCGGCGACGATCATCCCTTCGGGCGTCTTCGGTTTCCGTCTCATGCTTCCTCCTGCATGACAGCAGAACGCAAGACGGCCGCCCCGTCAAGGGCGGCCGTCGTCTTCCTTACTTGCCCGCGGCGCGCTTGCGCGCGGTGGAATCCAGGTAGGTCTTGCGGATGCGGATGTTCTTGGGCGTGATCTCCACGAGCTCGTCGTCGCCCACATACTCGATGGCGTCCTCGAGCCCCATCTGGCGCGGGACATCGAGCGCTTCGGCCACGCCGTCGCCCTTCGAGCGCATGTTGGAGAGCTGCTTCAGCTTGCAGACATTCACTTCGAGATCCTCGGGCTTGGCGGTCTCGCCGACGACCATGCCGGCATAGACCTCGACGGCCGGGCCGATGAACATCTGTCCGCGCTCCTGGGCGCCGAGCAGTCCGTAGGTGGTGGTGGTGCCGTTCTCGAAGGCGATGAGCGAGCCGTGCGGGCGGCCTTCGAACTCGCCGCGATAGTCCTCATAGCCCTTGAGCAGGGTGTTCATCAGGCCGAGGCCGCGCGTGTCCGTCATGAACTCGCTGCGGTAGCCGATGAGGCCGCGCGTCGGGATCTCGAACTCGAGGAAGGCGGTCGGGCCTTCGACCTTCATGTCCTTCATCTCGCCGCGGCGCTGGCCGAGCTTCTGGATGACGGAGCCGGCGAATTCCTCGGGGCACTCGATGGAAAGCATCTCGATCGGTTCGAGCTTCTTGCCGCCCTCTTCCTTGAAGATGACCTGGGGGCGGGAGACTTCGAGCTCGAAGCCCTCGCGGCGCATCTTCTCGATCAGGATGGCGAGGTGGAGTTCGCCGCGGCCGGAGACGACCCAGCGGCTCTCGACATCGGTCGAGGCGACCTTCAGGGCGACATCGGTCTCGAGCTCGCGATCGAGGCGCTCACGGATCTGGCGGGAAGTGGTGAACTGGCCCTCCTGTCCGGAGAACGGGCTGGTGTTCACGCCGAAGGTCATCTTGACCGTCGGCTCCTCGATGTCGATGGTCGGGAGCGGGCGCGGATCGTCGATGGCCGTGATGGTCTCGCCGATCGAGACATTGTCGATGCCGGAAATCGCGCAGATGTCGCCGGCTTCGACGCTTTCGACATCGACGCGGTTCATGCCGACATAGCCCATCAGGCTCACGATGCGCGTCTTCTTGCGCGCGCCGTGGCGGTCGATGTGCAGCACATCCATGTTCTTCTTGAGCGTGCCGGAATACAGGCGGCCGACGGCGATCTTGCCCTTGAAGTTGTCGTAGGCGAGCGAGATCGAGAGGAACTGGAGCGGCGCGGAGGCGTCGACGGTCGGAGGCGGGATGACCTCGACGATCTTCTCGAAGAGCGGCTCGATGTCCTTCATCGTCTCGAGGCCTTCCTCGAGGCCGGCCTTGCCCTGCACGCCGGAGGCGTAGACGATCGGGAAATCCAGCTGGGCGTCGGAGGCGCCGAGCTCGACGAAGAGGTCGAAGGTCTTGTCGATCGTCCAGGTCGGGCGCGCGCCGGGCTTGTCGATCTTGTTGACGACGACGATGGCCTTGTGGCCGGCCTGGATGGCCTTGCGCAGCACGAACTTGGTCTGCGGCATCGGGCCTTCCTTGGCGTCGACGACGAGCAGGACGCCGTCGACCATGCGCATGATGCGCTCCACTTCGCCGCCGAAGTCGGCGTGTCCCGGGGTGTCGATGATGTTGATCTTGACATCCTTGTAGTTCACCGACGCGTTCTTGGAGAAGATGGTGATGCCGCGCTCGCGCTCGAGGTCGTTCGAGTCCATGATGAGCTCCGTCACCGCGTCGGCTTTCTGCTTGAAACCGGCGCTCTGCTTCAGCAAAGCGTCGACAAGCGTGGTCTTGCCGTGGTCGACGTGCGCGATGATGGCGATGTTGCGGAGATTCATAGGGTGTTTTCGGCGAAAATGAAAATCCGACAGGGTCGGATTCTCGACGCCTCAAGATAGCCTGAAGCCCCGGCTTTGTCAACTCCGTGAAACCGCATCGCGGTCACGGAGCGCGGCCGGGAGCGCGGTTCAGGAACCGTCCTCGTCGCGGGTCTTGGTCGCGGCGATCTGCATCACGGCCTCGGAGTTGACCTGCTCGGCGGTCTGCCCGTGGGCCTCCATGCCGTGTTTCTTGACCTGCTCCAAGACCTCCTCGACCGTCGCGCCGCGGAATTCCGCGTCGCACTCGAGGCCGAAATCGCTGCATTTCAGAAGCTTGGTCCTCATAGACTTGTCCACAGTGTAGCGGAATCAGGACGGGAATTCAATGTGGTAAGCTCCTGGCGGCTCATTGAAAGGAGGCCGCCATGCCGATCGGAACGTTCGTCCTGATCATCGGGCCGACCGCGGTCGGCAAGAGCTCCGTCCTCGCGGAGGTGCTCGCGCGGCGTCCCGACGCCATCCATGTGCTCTCCACCACCTGCCGCGCCCCGCGCACGAAGGAGACGCCCGGCGTCGACATGCACTTCCTCTCCTGCGAGGAGTTCCAGCGGAAGGCCGCGGAAGGCGACTTCTTCGAGCACGCACAGTACTCGCAGCACTGGTACGGGACCTCGCGTTCCGGCCTCCGACGCGCGCTGGAAGCCTCTCCCCTCGCCATCAAGATCGTCGAGATCCAGGGCGCCCGCATCATCAAGAAGCTGATGCCCGAAGCCGTGGCGATCTTCATCAGGCCCGGCGACTTCGGGGACCTCGAGCCGCGCCTCCGCGCCCGCGTCCCGCCGATGAAGGAGGAGGACATCGCGAAGCGCCTGGCCGCCGCCCCCGGCGAGATCGCCGCCGCCGTCGAGTGCGATCATGTCGTCACGAACCGGCACGGATACCTGGAAGACTGCATCCAAGATGTCCTCCGCATCCTCCGTCCGTATTCCGAAACCGCCTGACCGGCGGTTTTTTTCGTCCCGGACTTGAAAATCCCGTTCAAATCCGCTATCGTTCCCTGGCTGGCGGGCGTAGCTCAACGGATAGAGCACCGGTCTTCGGAACCGGCTATGGGGGTTCGATTCCCTCCGCCCGCACCAGGGTCTTGATTCTTTTCGCGGGGCCGTATAGTATCCGTTTGTGGAAATCGTCCGTGCGTCGGTAGCTCAGCCGGTAGAGCAGAGGCCTCTTAAGCCTAAGGTCCTGGGTTCGACCCCCAGCCGACGCACCATGAATGACATGCCCTGAACGGGCGTGTTTTTCGTTCCAAAAGAAAAGCCCGCGACCGGGGAGGTCACGGGTCGAGGTCGGGCGCGGTGCGGGTCGGATCGGGCGGGAAGGCGGGTTCCCACGGCTCGTGCGGATGGTAGCGGGCGACGCCGTCGACATCCCAGGCGTAGGTGCAGGCGTCGGCGCCTTCGCCGTAGGTGAACGCGACGGTGTACGAGAGGTACGGCGGCGTCGCCGCGCCTTCGAAGGTCGCGACGACGCCCGGTCCGGAATCGGTCGCGGAAAGGGCGTCGCCGTCGATCGGGATGAACCAGAGGCCGAAGCTGTCGCGGACTTCCATGAGGTCGGCGCGCTGGCGGACGAGCGTGACATGGGACTCGCGCGTCTCGGTGCGGCCTTCGCAGCCGTCGCGGACGCGGAAGACGACGCGGTAGTCGCCTTGCGGCTCCGTCGCGGTCGACGGGCGCTTGGCGCCCGTGAGCGCGTAGCGATACGCGCAGTCCGCCGCCTGTCCCGGGAGGCGGAACGACAGTTCGGCGTCGACCTCGGCGGGTCCGAACCGGCCGTGCAGGCCGCCGGTCGTCCCGACATAGCCTTCGATGGTCGAGACGGTCATCGGACCGTCCCAGTCGATGCGGCCGTCGCCGCCGGGAAGATCGGCGTTCATGCCGATGTACGACTCGATCCACAGCGTCAGCGTGTCAGGGCGCGGATCGGCGTCGAGCAGGAGGACCTGGCGGCCCTCCGGGACGGACGGGAGCGGATCGCTTCCGCAGATCTCGCCGTAATAGGCGACATCGATCTCGTAGATGCCGTCGAGGTCCGCGGGATCGAGGAACCCGCGCGGCGCGCCCCGCATGCGCACGATGCGCACGCAGTCGGTGAAATCCGGCTGGCGGTACCAATGCTCCGTGAGCGTCAGGTCCATCGCCTCCGTCGTGAGCGTCCCTCCGATATGGTATGGGAACACCTTCTCGGTGTAGGCCGACGCGCGCTGGGCGTCGTAGTCGACGACGCCGCCGTGCACGCGGATGGACGGGTACGCTCCGGGTCCGGGGATCCAGAGGCTGCGCTCGACCAGCTCGACCGTGCCGTCGGCATGCAGGCGCGCGTCGACGAAGGCGGTCTCGGGCCCCGCCAGGGAGCCGTCGTCGCAGCTGTCCTCCAACTCCGTGACGGTGACGCGATAGACCATGTCGATCGGGTCGGAAAGGCGGTCGTTGTCGCCGCAGGCGGCGAACGCGAGGGCGGTCAAAGCGATGAAGCGGCGCATGCGGACCTCCAGGTGGAAAGAGCGGCTCTACCCTACCCGCCTGCCGCCTCCGCGTCAAAAGCAAGAGGCCCGGGATGTCCGGGCCTCTTCGCGCGTCACTTCTGGTTCTCGTTGCTGGCGATCAGGTAGTTCTCGGCGGTCTCGGCGGTGATGAGGCCCTCCTTCACCATGCGCTTGATGTCCTGCGCGTACGACACCATGCCGACGGCGGCGCCGGTCTGGATGACGTTCTTGATCTGCTCCACCTTGTTCTCGCGGATGAGGTTGGCGCAGGCCGGCGTGTTGACCAGCACCTCGCGCGTGGCGATCAGGCCTCCGCCGACGCGCGGCAGGAGCTGCTGGGAGACGACGCCGCGGAGCGTCATGGCGAGCTGGAGGCGGATCTGCGTCTGCTGGAACGGCGGGAAGACATCGATGATGCGCGAGATGGTCTGCGGCGCCGAGTAGGTGTGGAGCGTGGCGAAGACGAGGTGGCCCGTCTCGGCGAGAGTCAGCGTGGTGGCGATGGTGTCGAGGTCGCGCATCTCGCCGACCATGACGACATCCGGGTCCTGGCGCAGCACATGCTTCAGGCCTTCGGCGAAGGTGACCATGTCCGATTCGAGCTGGCGCTGGCGGATGATGGATTGCTTGGGCGTGAAGAGGAACTCGACGGGGTCTTCGAGCGTGATGATGTTCACGCGGCGGCTCTCGTTGATGTAGTCGACCTTGGCGGCGAGCGTGGTGGACTTGCCGGCGCCGGTCGGGCCGGTCACGAGGATGAGCCCGTGCGGCAGGTCGGTGAAGCCCTGGATGACCGGCGGCAGTCCGAGCTGCTGCATCGTCGGGATCTCCTGGGGGATGGTACGCGCGGCCAGGCCGATGTGCCCCTTCTCCCAGTGCAGGTTCACGCGGAAACGCGCGCCCTCGACGCCGTAGGCGAGGTCGAGCTCCTTCTCGATGCGGAAGCGCTCGAACTGCTCCGGCGTGGCGACCTGCCGGATGATCTTCTCCATCGCGGCGTCCGTCAGGACCTCCTCGGCTTCGATGTCGAAGAGCTCTCCGGTGACGCGGAGGATCGGCCGGTGTCCGACGAGCAGGTGCAGGTCCGACGCGCCTTTCTGCGCGGCGGCGCCGAACAACGAGGGAGCGGTGAGCATATGGGCCCAGTATACTACAAACGAAAAGAGGCCGGTATGACCGGCCCCTGCGCCTACCACCCCTTCACTTCCAGCGCCTTCCGCGCGGCTTCGATCTGCGCGTCCTGCTTGGAGGAGCCCTTGCCGGTGGCGACGAGCTCGGAACCGAGGTAGACGCCGACATCGAACTCCTTGGCATGGTCGGGTCCGGTCTCGGAGAGCACGCGGTACGACGGCGTGACGCCGGAGCTCTCCTGCGCGGCTTCCTGGAAGCGGCTCTTGGGGTCGATGTAGAGCTTCTTCTCCAGGATCTCGTCGAGCTTGGAGAGGACGAAGCGCCTGATGAAGTCGCTGACGACATCCATCCCCCGGTCGAGGTACATCGCGCCGATGAGCGCCTCGATGGCGTTGGCCAGGATGTAGGAGCGGGCCTTGGAACCGGAGTCCTTCGCCTCGCCGCGCGAGAGGTACAGGTATTCCTCCATCCCGAGGTCGTGCTGCGCGATGAGCGCCAGCGTGTTGGCGTTGACCAAGGCGGCGCGCCAGTTGGTCAGCTCGCCTTCGGGATTCGGATAGTTGGCGTAGAGGTATTCGGTGACGACGAGCTCGACGACGGCGTCGCCGAGGAACTCGAGCCGTTCGTTGTGCCCGAGCCGGAAATCCGGATGCTCGTTGAGATAGGAACGGTGGACGAACGCCTGGACGAGAAGATCCCGGTCCTTGAACTGGACGCCGATCTTCTCCTCGAACTTGGAGAAGTCTTTCATGGTGCGCGGTGCGCGCCTTTCCGTAGCGACAAGTCCCGTCGGGATCGACAGGCACGCATCGCCGCAGAAACGCGGTGAGTTAAGTCGCGATCAGGACTCTTCGGCGGCAGGAGCCTTTTCCTCCTTCTTGTCCGCCTCGTCGCCCTCCTCTTTCTTCTTCGGTTCCTGCTTGTCGACCTCCTTGATGGAGCCGCTCGCGATCATGTCCTTGAAGATGGCGCCGAGGACGCCGTTCACGAACTTGCCGGAGGATTCGCCGCCGAAGGTCTTGGCCATCTCGATGGCCTCGTTGATGGCGACCTTGGAGG
Organism: Candidatus Paceibacter sp.; assembly: GCA_020724945.1. Lineage (GTDB taxonomy): Bacteria > Patescibacteriota > Patescibacteriia > SG8-24 > DYFX01 > DYFX01. The sequence continues at coordinate 17,295 of DYFX01000003.1, read as the reverse complement.
GGACGGTGTCCGAATGCTTGAGTTCAAAAACGCCGATACGGAGGATGTTCCGATCGACGATCGTGATCTGCGGCAACGGCCACGCAGGGGCGTACTTGGTGATGGTCGCGTCGATGTCCTTCTGATGCTTCAACACGCCGACCACGAGCTCCTTGGCGAAGCCCTTGTCGTCGAGGCCAGGCGCGAACTCTTCCAAGTTGCGCGCGCAGGCGGCGTCGGGATCTTCCATCTTGCCGCCGTGAAAATCCCGTTCATACAGGGTTTGCATGGCGACGGTCCGGGCGAGATGGCGGTTGGACATAAAGGGCTGACGCGTTACCTCACTGAAAGTACATCTATTTCTTGGAAGCCTTGGTCTTGAGCACTTGGCGGCCCTTGTAGGTGCCGCAGAAGGCGCAAGCTTTGTGGGGCTGGACCGGCTTCTTGCACTTGGCGCATTCCGTGAGCTGCTTCTTGCCGAGGGCGAAGTGAGCGGCGCGGCGGCGCTTGTGCGAGGAAGTCCGGCGATGTCCGGGGAGACCCATAGTCAGTATACGATAAATGACACGGGCAGTGTAGCGGCACTCCGGGGTTTTGGCAAGCCCTCCCCCTCCTCGCAAGCCTCCGCGACGCCGTTTCGCCTTAAAAAAATCCCGGCGCGAGGGCCGGGATCAGGCGCGGACGAACTTGATGTACGGTCCGGTCTCGATGACGACGACCTCCTCGCCCTCCTCGGACAGGACTGACCTGCCGAGCTTGGCCGTGGAGTCGTAGATCTCGCCATCGATGGTGTGCCGCATCGGCTCCTTGTAGCGGATGACCATGCGGTCGGTGACAACCTCCTCCGCGGAGCCGAGCAGCGGGAAGTCCTTGCTGAAAAACGCCGGCAGGTTCATGGCGCTGCGCAGGAAGCCGTTGCTGTTGCAGACGGCGTGGAAGCACGCGAGGCGCTCTCCGGCGCGATGGGTGACCTTGAGCACCGAGTGGATCTCGCGGAGCGACGAGGCGATGACCGCGTTGAAGCTCGTCATCGCGATCGCGCCGTCGCCTCCGTCCGCGCCGCGGGTGGAGACGGTCGCTCCGAACTTCCGGAAGACCGACGGGCGCCGCCAGGGCGACAGGCGCCCCAGCGTCTCGCGCCACAGGATCGAGGCGCCGGCCTTGCTCGCGCGCCAACGGCCGGCCTCGTGCCGGTAGTACTCGTCGAGCGCGTTGACGGGCAGGCCCGCGCCGTAGATGAAACCGTGGCGGTCGTTGATGCGCAGGATCGGGCACGGACGGACCTCGCGCGGGAAACCGCGGTTGATCTTCTGGCAGATGACATCGAGCGCGGCGATCGGGTCGCGGCCGAGGAGCTTCAGCGCCGTCGGGACGACATTCTTGGTGCCGCCGCCGATGACGATGACTTCCGGAGCGCGCTCCGGATCATGCGTCAGGTAGCGGAGGAACTCCTCGTCCTCGCCCAGCGTCTTCTGCGTCGTGCCGTCGCCGCCGAAGAGGACGACGATCTCCGGCGGGTCGTCCCGCATCGTGCGCTCCTTGGCCTCGGCGAGCTCGTCGAGATCGCGCGTCAGGTTCAGCTCGACATAGGCGGAGTGGCCCAGGACAGGCTTGGTCGGGAAATGCTTGCGGAGCGTCTTCTCGACATCCGCCTTGAGCTTCTCGCGGTCCATGCCCAACCCCGCCTTCTTGGCGTTGCCGAACATGGCGATCTTCTTCACGCGCTTCTCGGCGCGGCGCTTCTGGAACCGTGAAACGAGTCCTTCGGCCATGACGGCCTCCTTCCAAGGAACTGCCCGCACCTTAGACGAAAAAAGGCCCTCCGCGCAAGGGAGGGCCTAGGCTTTCGCGGCGCGGAAGAGCGTGCAGGCGGCGCTCGACGGCGGAAGGTGCTGCGGCTCGGCGTCGAGCGCGCCGTCGCGGAGCACGCCGACGATGCGGCTCGTGAGCGACTCGACCACGAGGTAGGACTCCCCCGGCCGGACGGCCTTCGGGTCGGCGAGATCGATCGCGAGGTTCCCGCGCGCGTCCACGCCGAGACGCATCTGCGTCGGCGGCGTGCCGAAGGCGCGGCGCCAATCGTACATCGCGCGGGCGGCGGCTTCAGGCAGGATCCTGTCGATCGCCATGAGGGCGGTCGACGGCTTCTTTCGGCTCATGCGGACCTCCCTTCTTCTAGGCGTCGTACGCGATCCACGCGACGAAGCCCCAGTAGACGATGCCGGGCACGAAGGCGAGCGCCTCGACGCCGTTGAACAGCATCCCCAGGACGATCGGCGCCGTGCCGGCATAGGCGGCGGCGACGAACGACGCGCGCCAGCGGCGCGGGCGCCTGATCAGCTTGAGGACGAGCCACAGCGCGAAACCGTGCACCAGCGCGTTCAGCAGGAAGCCCGCCCAGAACGCCAGGAACATGAGGACGAGGGTGGCCAGCGACGCGAGGAAGAGCAGGAACGGCCCCCAGCGCGCGATCCATCCCATCAGGCCCTCGCGGTCGACGCGGAAGTCGGGGGCGCGCGCGAAGTCCACGCGGTCGGCCCCGACATCGGGACTCGGCTCGATGCCGTCGGCGCCGACGACGAGTCCGCTCTCCCCCTCCTGGAGTCCGAGCGTCGAGGTGGCGGTGTTCACGACGATCACGGCATCGCTGCCGCGGATGACGAGCGGTTCCTGGAGATCGTTCGAGAGCTTGCCGTCCTTCATCTCGAAGACCGTGCCGGGCGGGATTTCCGTCCGGACGCCTTCGGCGAAACGGGTCACCGCGTCGCGAAGCCCGACGAAGAACATCACCGCGAGCGGGACGGTCCAGACCACCGCGAACATCGCGAGGTAGCCGACCGCCTCGCCCGTCTTCCGGCCTTCGAGGCGGCGGTAGAAGGCGATGTCGCTCGCGGCCTCGAAGGCCGTGCGGGCCCACTGCCGGATCCAGGCGAAGAAGGCTTTCATGTCAGACGAGGGTCACGGATGAGACGGAATCCTTCTCGGCCTTGAAGCGCATCACGCGGACGCCCTGGGTGGCGCGCGAGAGGCTCGGGATGGTCTTGGAGGAGAAGCGGATGGTCTGACCCTTCTCCGAGATGATGATCATGTCGCGGTCGTCCTTGGAGTTGATGAGCATGGCGGAGACGATGGGGCCCGTCTTGGCGGTGACTTCGGCGGTCTTGATGCCGGAGCCCGCGCGTCCCTGCGTCTTGTATTCGCTCAAGTTGGTGCGCTTGCCGAAGCCGTGCTCCATGACGACGAGCAGGTCGAAGGCGCCCTTGTCGGCAGCCTTGCCGTCGACGACATCCATGCCGACGATGAAGTCCTTGCCCTTCATGCGCATGCCGGTCACGCCGGCGGCCGATCGGCCCATCGGGCGCACGTCCTTCTCGCTGAAGCGGATCGACTGGCCCTGCGCGGTGACGAGCATGATGTCGTCGGCGCCGCCGGAGGGCTTCACCCATTCGAGGTTGTCGTCGGGCTTGATCTTGATGGCGATGAGTCCGGAGCGGCGGACTTCCTTGAACTCGTCGAGCGCGGTCTTCTTGATGACGCCGTTCTTCGTGACCATCACGAGGTACTTCGAATCGGCGATCTCGGCGACGGCCATCACGGACGAGACCTTCTCGTTCGGGGCGAGCTGGAGGAAGTTCACGATGGCCTGGCCTTTCGAGGTGCGCGATGCCTGCGGGACATCGTAGGCCTTGAGCTGGAAGACGCGTCCGCGCGTCGTGAAGAAGAGCAGGTCGGCGTGGGTGTTGGTCGTGAACATCTGGCTCACGATGTCCTCCTCCTTGGTGGCGATGCCGGCCACGCCCTTGCCGCCGCGCGACTGCGTCTTGAAGGTGTCGGGGTGGACGCGCTTGATGTAGCCGTCGGTCGTGAGCATCACGAGCGTCGGCTCGTTGGCCACGAAGTCCTCGGCCGAGAACTCCTTCACGCCGTGCGCGACGATCTGCGTCTTGCGCTCGTCGCCGAACTTCTCCTTGATGCCCTTCACCTCGTCCTTGATGATGCCGAGGATGCGCTTGGGCGATTCGAGGATGGCTTCGAGCTCCTTGATGAGCGCGAGCTTCTCCTTGAGCTCGTCGGTGATCTTCTTGGCTTCGAGGTTGGCGAGCTGCTGGAGGCGCATGTCGAGGACGGCCTGCGCCTGGATGTCGTCCATCTTGAACTTGGACATGAGGTTCTTCTTGGCCTCGTCCTTGTCCTTGGACGCCTTGATGGTCTTGATGACGGCGTCGAGGTTGTCGAGCGCGATCTTCAATCCCTTCAAGATGTGGGCGCGCTCCTTGGCGCGCTTGAGGTCGAACTCGGTGCGGCGCCGCACGACCTCCTGGCGGTGCTTCACATAGGCCTCGAGGATGGCCTTGAGGTTCATGATGCGCGGCTGGATGCCGCCGTCGAGCGCCAGCATGTTCACATGGAAGGTCTCCTGCAGCTGGGTGGCCGAGAAGAGCTTGTTGAGCACCTTCTTCGGATAGGCGTCGCGCTTCAGCTCGATGACCACGCGCACGCCGTCCTTGTTGGACTCGTCGCGGAGGTCCTTGATGCCCTCGAGCTTCTTCTCGCGGACGAGGTCGGCGATCTTCTCGATGAGCGTCGCCTTGTTCACCGCGTACGGGATCTCGGTGATGATGATGTGGAAACCGGACTTCGTCTCGATGATGTCCGTCTTGGCGCGCATGACGATGCCGCCCTTGCCGGTGGCGTAGGCCTGGCGGATGGCCTTCACGTCGTAGACGATGCCGCCCGTCGGGAAGTCGGGACCCTTCACGAACTGGCAGAGGTCGGCGACGGAGCACTCCTTGTTCTCGATGAGATGGATGACGGCGTCGCAGACCTCGGTGAGGTTGTGCGGCGGGATGTTGGTGGCCATGCCGACGGCGATGCCGAGCGTGCCGTTGAGGAGGAGGTTCGGGAGGGCGGCCGGAAGCACCGTCGGCTCCTTGTGGGCGCCGTCGTAGTTCGGGACGAAGTCGACCGTGTCGCGCTCGATGTCGCCGAGCATCTGCTCGGAGATGCCGCGCAGTTTCGCCTCCGTGTAGCGCATGGCGGCGGCGGCGTCGCCGTCCATCGAGCCGAAGTTGCCCTGGCCGTGGACGAGCATGTAGCGCATGGCGAAATCCTGGGCCATGCGGACCATCGAATCGTAGATGGCCGCGTCGCCGTGCGGGTGGTACTTGGCCATGACTTCACCGACCACGTTCGCCGACTTGCGGAACTTGGCGCCGGGGCGCAGCCCGATGTTCCACATCGCGTAGAGGATGCGGCGGTGGACGGGCTTCAGGCCGTCGCGGACATCCGGAAGCGCGCGGCTCACGATGACCGACATCGCGTAGTCCAGATACGACTCCTGCACCTCGTCGGTGATGGAGCGCGGTTCGATCTTGCCGATGTTCAGCTCGTCGAGCGTCGTCTGTTCGGGAGGCTTCTTCATATGGGGAGCTTCAGGGCGTTTCCGGAGTAGCAGGGGGTTCGGAGGTCTCGGGGGTTCCGCTCGCGGCGGCGCGGGCGCGTTCCTGGACCTTGGCTTTCAGGATGACGGCGGCGTCCGCGTGCGTCTTGCCGGCGCTCGTCAGCCGCAGCAGCGAGGCTTTCACGCCGCTCAAATCGCGATAGACGGGCGCCGCGCGGTCCAGGAGATCCTCGTCGAGGAGCGACCATCGGGGCGTGTCCGACGCGAGGCGCATCACGGGATACCGCGACCGGAACGACGCCGCATACAGGCCGACGATGGCCGTCATCGTGATGCCGACCGCGAGCGCCAGCAGGGCCTGCTGCTCGAAGCGGCTGCGACGACGCCGAACGGGCGCGTGCGGGACATCGCTCGTCTGGATCCTTCGGGCCTTGTGCGTCGCGTGCGGCATCGGGAGTCTTAGGCTTTGGACAAGAGGACGATGAAGGTCTCCTCCTGGGGCAGGTCCTTCTTCAGGACCTTCCACTTGTCGGTCTCGATGGTCTTGGCGCCGACTTCCTTCACGAACGGCTCGACGGCTCCGGCGGAGAGCGCGAGGTCCTTCATCTTATGATGCATCGGGATGACGATGCGCGGTTCCATGCGGCTCACGAGATCGGCCGCGGCCTGCGCGGAGAGCACGTCTCCCCCGCCGACGGGGATCATCAGCACATCGACCTCGCCGAGCTGGGCGAGCTGGTCGTCGGTGAGCGGCTTGTCGAGGCCGCCGAGGTGCGCGATGCGCATGTCGTCGACGGTGAACTGGAAGATGACATTCTTGTGATAGTCCTTCGGCTCGGGCTTCTCGTGCGACGCCGGCGTGCCGTAGATGGGGATGCCCTTCACCTCGTATTCGCCCGGATGCTCGATGACGAACGCGCCCGCGGCGACCGCCTCGAGATTGTTGTGATGCTCGTGCGTGCGGCGGCTCATGGTGACGATGTCGGCCGAAAGGTTGCGCGGCAGCTTCCCGACCTTGTCGGAATACGGATCGGTCACGATGGTCACCTCGTCGTTGCCGATTTTCGTCGCGATCTTGAAGCAGGAAACGCCCAGGAACTGGATGGTCATGTGGTGCGGCAGTGATGCTTGCCCCGCGGCGGCGAGGGCCGCGTACGGGGGCTGTTTTACGGGGTCAGCGTAGCATCGCAAGAGCGTCGGGGCAAGGGGCGACGGACGAAAAAGACCCTCGCGAGGAGGGTCAGAAGAGGCGGACGGTCCAGAGCGTCGCGAGCGTCGTGCCGGCGAGGACGACGGCGGCGTAGACCCACGCGGGCAGGCGGCGGTCGCGGTCGTACAGGCGCGCGATGCCGTACGCGGCGACGGCGAGGCCGGCGACGGTCCCGCAGGCGGCTTGGGCGGCCGGCGCGTCGCGGAAGACGGCGCTCCGGGCGACGGCGGCGGCGAGGCCGACGACGATGGAGACGACGATGGCGCGACGGACGCTGACGGCGCGGCAGTCGCAATGGACGGACGGGTCGGTGGAACTCACGAAGACTCCTTCACGATGAGGATCGGGGTTTCCGGATACCGGGCGAACGGCTCGCCGCGGTCACTTCGGCTCCGCTTCCGGCGTCGGGAGCCGATACGGGATGACGACATCCGTGCAGGCGTCGAGGGCGGTCACGCCTTCGCTTCCACGGCGCGCCTCCCGCGCGCGGTAACAGAGGCGGTGCACCTTGAAGACATCGCCCTTTTTCAGGGCCATGTCGGAAGGCACGACGAAAGTCGCGCACGCGCCGCTGCCGTCTTCGGCGACGGCCAGCGCGAGCCGGTCCTGGTGACCGAAGGGGGCGGTCGCGACGACGATGAAGAGATCGTTCGACAGCGTCTCCGTATGAAGTATCGGATCCGGGTCCGGACCCTGGAGTTTCGGCTCCGTGTCCGTTCGGCAGGCGGTGGCGGCCAGGCAAAGCGCAAGCGTCGTGATGGCAGAGCGCATCGGAACCTCGCGGTGGAAGGGACTGCGCCCATCTCTACCCCGATTCCGGCGCCGCGTCAAGATTTCGGCCTGGACTTGCCAAAAAAACGGCTTTTCCCTATACTCCCCGTGCCTTTTATATGGAGCCACGGGCGGCTCCCGTAACTCTTAACCCAGCCCGATTTTAAGTATTAAAAGGCTAATTCTTAAGCTAAATCAGTATGTCCAACACCAAAACCGCGGCCGTCGACCTGAAGACCCTCCTTGCCGACAAGGATTGGCTGAAGATTCCGAAGGTCGCCGATGTCGTCAAAGGCAAGGTCATCTCCATCGCCAAGAACGAGATCCGCGTCGATATCGAAGGCTACAAGACCGGCGTCGTCCGCGGCCGCGAGATCTACGCGGAAGCCGGCGAGTACGACGGCCTGAAGCCCGGCGACGAGGTCGAAGCCACCGTCATCGAGCTCGAGAACGAGCTCGGCGAAGTGGAGCTCTCCTTCCGCTACGCCGGCCAGCAGCGCGCCTGGGAAACCCTCCGCAAGATGATCGACACGGGCGAAGTCATCCCGGCCAAGATCGTCGAGGCCAACAAGGGCGGCCTGCTCGTCCGCGTGAACCACGTGAACGGCTTCCTCCCGGTCTCCCAGCTCTCCCCCGACAACTACCCGCGCGTCTCCGGCGGCGACAAGATCAAGATCCTCGAGAAGCTGAAGAGCTTCGTCGGACAGTCGATGGGCGTCAAGATCATCGATGTGAACGAGCGCGAGGAGAAGCTCATCGTCTCCGAGAAGGCCGTCTGGGAAGAGGCGCAGAAGGGCGTGCTCGACAAGTACAAGGTCGGCGATGTCGTCGAAGGCGCCATCACGGCCATCGCGGACTTCGGCGTCTTCGTGAAGTTCGACAACCTCGAAGGCCTCGTCCACATCTCCGAGATCGCCTGGCAGCGCATCGACCATCCGCGCGACCTCGTGAAGGTCGGCGAGACGGTCAAGGCCGAGGTCATCGGCATCGAGGGCTCCAAGATCTTCCTCTCCATGAAGAAGCTCATCCAGGACCCCTGGAAGACGGTCGGCGAGAAGTACAAGGTCGGCGACACGGTCGAAGGCAAGGTGCTCAAGGTCAACCCGTTCGGCTTCTTCGTCGAGCTGGACCGCGACATCCACGGCCTCGCCCACATCTCCGAGCTCTCCAAGAAGCCGGTGAAGAGCGTGAGCGACATCGCCAAGATCGGCGACACCATGAAATTCAAGATCGTCTCGATCGAGCCGGAACAGCACCGCCTGGGCCTCTCGCTGAAGGCGCTGGAAGAGGGCGGTTCCGACAAGGCGGAGGCGCCGACGGAAGAATCTAAGGGTTAAGCGCCTCGCGGCGCGGCCGCCTCGGATCCCGCAGGGACCCCGCGGCCCGAACCACATCTCCCAATGCCTAAATACGTCGTCCGCAACCTCATCCTCTTCTTCGTCGTCCTGGTCGGGCTGGGCGTGCTCTTCAGCACCGCTTCGCTGACGGGCGACAAGCCCAAGGAGATCGACCTCTCGACGCTCGCCGCCCAGATCGGACGCGACGAGGTGAAGTCCATCGAGATCCGCGGCAACGAGCTGCGGATCGCGCTCAAGGACGGCACCGCCCAGGAGGCCGTCAAGGAATCCGGCGACTCGCTCGTCTCGGCGCTCCGCGACTTCGGCGTCGAGCCGGAGAAGCTCCAGGCCGTCGAGCTCGCCGTGAAGGAACCCGGCGGCTTCAGCTACTGGATGTCGGTGCTCCTGCCCATCATCCTCCCCTTCCTGCTCATCGGCGGCTTCATCTACCTGATGATGCGCAATGTCCAGGGGCAGAACATGCGCGCGATGATGTTCGGCCAGTCCTCGGCCCGCGAGGTGCCCAAGGACGGCAAGAACCGCGTGACCTTCAAGGATGTCGCCGGCGTGAAGGAAGCCAAGGAAGAGCTCACGGAAGTCGTGGACTTCCTGCGCAACCCCAAGAAGTTCTCGGCGCTCGGCGCCAAGATCCCGAAGGGCGTGCTGCTCATGGGCTCCCCCGGCACCGGCAAGACGCTGCTCGCCCGCGCCGTCGCGGGAGAGGCCAATGTCCCCTTCCTGCACATCAGCGGTTCCGAGTTCGTGGAGATGTTCGTCGGCGTCGGCGCGAGCCGCGTCCGCGACCTCTTCGCCAAGGCCAAGAAGACGGCGCCCTGCATCATCTTCATCGATGAGATCGACGCCGTCGGGCGCCAGCGCGGCGCGGGCCTCGGCGGCTCGCACGACGAGCGCGAGCAGACGCTCAACCAAATCCTGACCGAGATGGACGGCTTCGAGCCGAACGCCGGCGTCATCGTCCTCGCGGCGACCAACCGCCCCGACGTGCTCGACCCCGCGCTGCTGCGCCCCGGCCGCTTCGACCGCCGCGTCGTCATCGATCCGCCGGACCTGAACGACCGCGAGGAGATCCTCAAGATCCACGCCAAGAAGAAGCCGCTCGCGGCGGACGTGAACCTCCGCAAGCTGGCCGAGCGGACGCCCGGATTCTCCGGCGCGGACCTCGCCAACCTGATGAACGAGGCCGCCATCCTGGCGGCGCGCAAGGACAAGACGGAGGTCACCGAAGCCATGCTCCTCGATTCCGTCGAGAAGGTCATGCTCGGCCCCGAGCGCAAGAGCTATGTGATGAACGACCACGAGAAGAAGGTCACGGCCTACCACGAGGCCGGCCACGCCCTCGTCGCGCACTTCTCGAAGCACGCCGACCCGGTCCACAAGATCTCGATCATCTCCCGCGGCTTCGCCGCCGGCTACACGATCAAGCTCCCGACCGAGGACAAGCGCATGCACACGAAGAGCGAGTTCATCGACGACATCGCGGTCATGCTCGGCGGCTATGTCGCCGAGAAGGACATCTTCAACGAGCTCACGACCGGCGCCTCGAGCGACCTGCGCAAGGCCACCTCGCTCGCCAAGGACATGATCACCCGCTTCGGCATGTCGGATGTCCTCCCTCCGAGGACCTACGGCGAGCACGAGGAGATGATCTTCCTCGGCAAGGAGATCCACTCCCAGCGCGACTACAGCGAGAAGGTCGCCCAGCAGATCGACGAGGAAGTCGCGGCCCTCATCCAGAACGGCAAGGCGCAGGCGGAAAAGATCATCCGCGAACAGCGCGCCAAGATGGACAAGGTCGTCGAGGTCCTGCTCAAGAACGAGACCATCGAAAAGGAAGAGTTCGCGGCCCTCATGGCCTGAACGAAAAAGACCGGCTCCCGAAAGGGGCCGGTCTTGAGTTTCAGCGGCGGATGGCCGCGGCGCGGAGGAGGCGGAAGAGGCGGTCGTGGGCGCCGATGACGGCGGCGGCGAAGCCTCCGAAGGCCTCGGAGGCGCGCACGGATCGGTCGTCGAGCGGACTCGCGCCGAACGCCTCGTCGATGAGACGCCGGTCGTCCTCGCTGAACAACGCGTCGTGGCGCTCCGCGAACGCGAAGGCGTGCGCGCGCGTATGGAACACCTCGAGCAGAGGGCCCGTCCGCGTGCGGACGACGGCATACCCGGAATCGATTTCCGGCGACCGCGGCAGACGGAAGGCGTCGAGGCCGGGCGCGTCGGCATAGACGAGATCCTCGACCCGATCGAGTTCCGGCATCACCGCGTAGGTCGCTTCCAGCATCTGCAGGACGGCGGCGCATGGCGCGATGGAGACGGTCGGGGCGTCGGCGCGCTCCGGCAGCATGGACGCCTCGACGATGTCGAGGCACAGCCGATAGCGTTCGTCGCGGGTCTGGGCGCGCTTTTCGGCGATGACGCGCAGCGCCTCGTCGCGTCCGCGGACGACATGCATCCGGACCTTCCCGCCTTCGACGGTGAAGATGGAGGCGCTCGGGCGGACGAAGGGCGTGACCGCCTGCGGGACGGCGATGGCATCGACGCAATCGATCATGGCGGCCTCCTTTCAAGGTCCTGCTTCCACGCTAGTCCGCGGATGGAGACGAGGTCAAGCGGAGGCGGAACGAAAAAGACCGGCCGGGAGCGGCGCGGTCTATGGTGCGGGCGGCGAGGTTTCGGTCGCCGAGGTCATGATCGCCTCGGGAACCAGTCCCGCCACGGCGGCGAGCAGGCTGCGGCGGATGGTCTGGCACCGCTTCAGGTCCTGGAACGGGATGCCGCGGCTGCCGACGCGGACGAAGAGGCCGTGCCACGCGCCGCCGACGCGCCGCGCATGGTCGCGGACGCCGCGCATGAACTCCGGCGGACAGTCCGCGGGCGTAGCGAGGTCGTCCGGCGCGCAGGGCGTGCAGACGGTCGCGGCGGCGGCGTGGTCGTTCTTGACCTGGAGGCAGACGCCCGTCGCCGGGCCGAAGGCCGCGATGAGGTCGATCTTGTCGCGCATGTCCATCCGGATCGTCGGCAGCCAGAGCCGGGCTCCGGCGTCATGCAGGACGCGGGCGACGCGGGCGACGGCCATGGCGCCGGAGAGGGTGGTGCGCCAGGCGACGACATCGGCGAACCCGACGCGCTTGCTCTTGCTGAACACTTCGACCAGCGCGTCGCGGTGCATCGCGAGGAAAGAACGGGTGAGCGCCTGTTGGGCGGAGGCGAGGTGCGCGACGCGCGGCGTCGACTTCCGGCGCGAGCCCTCCGAGGGCCGCGCGGCGCCGAGATGGAACGCGGCCAGCGCCGCGTGGAAGGACGACGACGATCCTCCGGAGAGCTTCTCGATCCGCCGTCCGATGGCGTCCGGCGGCGCCGGAGGGATGTCCGGCCGCTCCCACAGGAAGTCGCGGCCGATGCGGTAGGCGGTATGCATCGCGTCGATCAGCTCCGGCGCGGCCGGATCCGGATCTTCCGGTACGGAAAGTCGGGTCCCGAACAGCGTTTCCTCCATGCCTGACGCCTTCCTGCCGTCGCGAGTGACGACGGTTCACCCTACCAGCGCGCCGCGCCGCGGTCAAGCGTGGGCAGGCGCTCGGGAATCCTGTATACTTAGGGCACTATGTTTGACTCACGCGGAGGAAATATGACCAAACCGACCGGCGCGTTCTACCGCCACATCCTGGCGGACGCCTGGAAGACGGTGCGCGCGAACAAGGCGCTCTGGCTTCTGGGCTTCTTCGTCTCGTTCCTCGGCAACGGCGGGGTCTACGAGATCCTCGTCCAAGGCACGGGGCGCCTGGGCCTCGACGAGGACTTCGGAGGCTTCTTCGGCCTCTGGCAAGCGCTCGACGCCGGCGGCATCGGCGAGGCGCTCGCCTCCGCGGGCGCGCAGGGCATCGTCATCTTCCTGCTGACCGCGCTGACGATCATCGGGATCGCGGCCGCGGCCGTCTGGGTGGTGGTGTCCGCGCAAGGCGGGCTCATCGCCGGAGCCCGCGACGCCGAACGGGGGCGCAAGACCGCCTTCGGTTCGCTCTTCGCGGCCGGCAACGAGGTCGCCTGGCCCTTGTTCGTCCTGAACCTCCTCGCGCGCCTGGCGACGCTGGCCTTCTTCTACCTGATGCTGTCGCTCACGGTGCTGTATCTCGCCGACGCCAATTTCTGGAGCTCGTTCTCCTACCTGGCCGGCTTCGTCCTCCTCATCCCCCTCACCCTCATCATCGGCTTCGTGACGATCTACGCCGCCTGCTATGTCACGCTGCAGCGCCTGCCGGTCATCGCCGCCATCGAGTCCGCCGTCGCGCTCTTCCGCAAGTACTGGCTCATCAGCATCGAGACGGCGCTCGCGCTCTTCGCCGTGAACCTGCTGGCCGCGCTGGGCATCGGCGCGGCCACCGTCGTGGCCGGCATCGTGCTCCTGCCGCTGCTCGTCGGCGCCTCGTTGATCGAAGGCGGCGTGGGCGTGGCCGTGATCCTCGCGCTCGCCGGCCTGGCGGCCGTGCTCTTCCTCGCGCTCATCGGCGGCCTCCTCGCCTCGTTCCAGTACGCGGTCTGGGTGCACCTCTTCACCAAGCTCCATCAGCGCGGCCATGCCGGAAGGTCCAAGCTCGCCCGCTGGTTCGACCGGTTCCTGAAGTAAGGTACGGGTTCCCCGCGCTCGCGGGAACGACACGCAACGATGCCTGGAGACAATCCCACGATCGACGACCTGCTGAAGAAATCGAAGCTGCCGAGCATCGCGTCCCCGGACGCGCAGGAGAAGTTCTCCGCCAAGATGCGCGAGCTCGATCTGCAGGCCAAGGAGCGCGAGACCGCCAAGCGCGGGCAGCTTTTGGGCGTCTCCTACATCAACCTGAAAGGCTTCCCCATCTCGCCCGAGGCGCTCGTGCTCCTCTCGCAGGAGCAGGCCAAGGAGCTCAAGACGGTCGTCTTCCTGCAGACCGGCGACGAGGTGCGCATCGCCTCCGTCGACCCGGGGCGCGCGGAGGTGAAGGAAGCCGCCTATCAGGTCGGCGAACGGGCGCGCGCCAATGTCGGGATGTACATCATCTCCGAGGAGAGCTTCGCCCACGCCATGAAGCTCTACGACACGCTCCCCAAGATCCGCAAGATCGTGAAAGGCGTCGAGATCACCGAAGCGGACCTGAAGAAGTACCAGGACAAGATGGCGTCCTTCAAGGACCTGGACGCCATGATGAAGGGCGCCGACATCACCGACGCCGTCACCATCATCATCGCGGGCGCGCTCAAGGGCGACGCCTCGGACATGCACATCGAGGCCGAGGAGAAGGATGTCGTGGTGCGCTACCGCATCGACGGCGTGCTCCAGGACGCCGCCCGCCTCGGCAAGGATGTCTGGCCGCGCATCATCTCGCGCATCAAGCTGTTCTCCGCGCTGAAGATCAACGTCAACAACATCCCGCAGGACGGGCGCTTCACCATCTTCATCGGCGGCAAGAAGACCGAGGTCCGCGTCTCGACCATCCCGACTTCCTACGGCGAATCCGTCGTGATGCGCCTCCTCAAGCCCTCGACCATCGGCCTGTCGTTCGACGATCTCGGCATCCGCGGCAAGGCGTACGAACAGCTCAAGGCGCAGGTGGAACGCCCCAACGGCATGATCATCACGACCGGTCCGACCGGTTCCGGCAAGACGACCACGCTCTACGCCACGCTGAAGAAGCTCAACGACGCGGAGACGAAGATCATCACGCTCGAAGACCCGGTCGAATACAGCCTGGAGGGCATCAACCAATCCCCCATCGATCTCTCCAAGGACTACACCTTCGCCAAGGGCCTGCGCGCCATCCTGCGCCAGGACCCGGATGTCATCATGGTCGGCGAAATCCGCGACCTCGAGACGGCCGAGACCGCCATCCAAGCGGCGCTCACCGGCCACCTGATGATTTCCACCATCCACACCAACAGCGCGGCTGGCGCCATCCCGCGCTTCCTCTCGATGGGCGTGAAGCCGTTCCTCCTCGCGCCGGCCTTGAACGCCGTCATCGGACAGCGCCTGGTGCGCCGCATCTGCAAGGACTGCAAGGAGGAGGTGAAGCTCGAGCCGGAGCAGCTGAAGAAGGTGAAGGACATCATGGCGACGCTCTCGCCCGACGCCGGCGAGAAGCCGGACCTCGACGCCGCCAAGTTCTACAAGGGCAAGGGCTGCAAGACCTGCGGCGACTCCGGCTACAAGGGCCGGCTGGGCATCTACGAGATCTTCACCATGAGCCCCGAGATCGAGAAGCTGCTCCTCACGGGCAACGTCTCCGAGTACCAGATGCAGGAGCTCGCCGTGAAGCAGGGCATGGTCACGATGGCGCAGGACGGCATCCTGAAGGCGCTCGACGGCCTCACGACGGTCGACGAGGTGCTCGCCGCCGCGGAATAGAGACGAAAAGACCCCGCACCGGAAGGTGCGGGGTTTACGGTTTCGCGACGATGACGGAGGGCAGGCTGATGTCCTCCGGCCTCACCTCGGGCTCGTGCTCGAGGCCGTGCTTCTCGATGAGCAGGTCCGCGAGGTCGCGGTCCGCCCGGTCGATGAAGTCGCGCTTGGTGTCGTCGACCTTGGTGCGGGCGTGGCGGCACTCGTGCACGACGAGCGTCGCGATCAGGGTGTCCCACGAGCGGATGCAGGCGCGCTGCACGAAGAGGATGGGCTGGGCCGTGTCGTAGCGGGCGAAGCCGAGGGTCGGCTTCATCCGTTCCGTCATCGGCTCGTAGACGCAGAGCGCGAAGCCCTTCGATTCGGGGAACTCCTCGTGCATGATGGCGCACGCGATCGCCAGGCGCTCGCGTTCCCAATCCTCGAGGTCGGCGACGGGGCGGTATTCCTGTCCCACGACCATCCCCGGGATGCACTCGGCGGCTTCGGGGACGCCGCAGGCCTTCAGGAAGCTTCGGACGCCCTGCTGCAGGACGGTCACGGAGGTCTTCCGGAAGCTGTAGCGCGCGAGCTCGTCCGCGTACGGGTTCGAGGAGATGACGGCGTCGTCGCCGTAGGCCCGTCGCCAGGCGGCGAGCCACTCCGGCGCGGCGGCGAGGAGCTTGGGCGTGTTGTCCAGATACCCCATCGCTTCCGCCTCGAACGAGGCGTCGCCGTCGATCATGGCCGTGATCAGTCCGGTGAGCGCGGCGACATCCTTCCAGGCCGCGAGCATCTTCTTGACCTCGCAGTAGACCAGGCTCATGTCCGAGAAGGTCCGTTCCTCGGCGAGGAGCGGGCGTCCCTGGGTACCGGTCTTCACGTCGACGCTGTAGTCATAGCGCGCCCGATACCGGGGGTGCGCGCTGCAGAAGGCTAGCGTGCCGAGCGAGAAGAGGCGCGTGCGCTCCGGATCGGAGCGGGCGTAGGCCGCGCCGTTCTTGAAGTACGCGAGCGGCGGCGGATTACGCTCCGGCGCGACATACTTGAAGTAGCGGGCGGGGGCCGCCAGCATCGCGCGGATCTCCGCCGACACCGAGAGGTAGACATAGGTCCATCCCTCCGGCGGCCACTGGAGCTCGTCGCACTCCTCGATCGCGTAGCCTTGCGGATCCGCATCGACGGCGTTGCGCAGGTACTCGCGCAGGACGCGGAAGGCCTTCATGCCGTCGTCGCCGATCGGCTCCTTCCAGTTCTTGCAGGCGTCGAGCGTGAACGGCGTATCGCGCGTGACGAAGCTCCGATCCGGCAGGGTGGTGCGCAGGACGATCTGCTTGATCGTCTTGCCCGGCAGCTTGCGCTTCTCGGCGAGGTACTGGATGAAGTACCGGCCTCCCTCGTCGCGCGAGGCGACGGCGACGCTGATGCCCAGGTTGAGCGCGGCCACGGGGGCGAATTTCGTCCCCGAGCCGAACCATCCGCCCTGGGACGGGTCGTCCATCCTGTCGCCCTTGGTCGTCGCTCCGAGCAGGGTCAGATAGAGCCGCGGGCACTCCCCGCGGTTCTTGATCCGCAGGTACTTGCCCATGGTTTCCTCCTTCGTACGGTCGGTGAAAAGGACTCCTTACGAAGCTAGCACTTCCGGCCGGATCGTTCAACCCCTCGGCCTCCGGTTCGCCGCGGCCGGCGCCCCAGCGATCGTCACTTCGCGCCGGTCGCCTCCGAGATGCTTCAAGCGGACCGTGATCGTCTTCTTGGGAAGCATCGACTTCACGCGGTCGGCCCATTCGACGAGGACGACGGCGTCCGGTCGGCCGAAGTATTCCGCGAGGCCGATGGAGCGCAGTTCCGCGACGCCGCCGCGGTAGGCGTCGGCGTGCACGAAATACGCGGGGTCGCTTTTCCGGTCCAGACGGTGCTCATGCATGAAGATGAAGGTCGGGCTCTGGATGCGGTGGCGGACGCCGAGGGTCCTGGCGAACGCCTGCGCGAAGGTCGTCTTGCCGGCGCCGAGATTCCCGATGAGCGCCAGGACTTCGCCGCCCTTCATGCGCTTGGCCAGCGCGGCGGCGATCTTCGCGGTCTCTCCAGGTTTCGAGGTGATGTGGCGTTCCATATCAACGGCCGAGTTCCCAGGACGGGTCGGGCGCGATGCCCTTCCAGCCGTCCTGCTTCTTCTTGGAGAGGCGGAAATATCCGGCCATGGCGATCATGGCGGCGTTGTCGGTGC
>DYFX01000077.1 GCA_020724945.1 Candidatus Paceibacter sp. | reverse complement strand
TCGAGCAAGGCGCAGGTGCGGTGGCGCGTGGGCGACTCGGCGGCGTTCAGCGATGAACAGAAGTCGCTGATCCGCGCGTTCGCGGGGAAGCATCTGAACAAGGAAGACGAGATCGTGCTGGCGGCGGAGTCGGAGCGGTCGCAGCTGCAGAACAAGGAAGAAGTCGTCCGCCGGCTGAACGCGCTCGTCGCGCTCGCGCTCACGCCGAAGAAGAAGCGGAAGCCGACGAGGGTGAGCCGCTCGCAGAAGCGCAAGCGCGTCGAGCAGAAGCGTCTCGTCGGCGAGAAGAAGAAGTCCCGTAAGGCGCCGCGAGGCGAGTGGTGAGCGAGTTTGACCCGCCTTCAGGAACGAGGGATCATGGAAGCATGCCGAAGAAGCGCCTCATCGCCGCCGTCGCCGCGCTCGTCCTCCTGGGCGCCGCATTCATGCTTCTCAAGAAGCCTGCGCAGGCGCCGGAAGGTCCGGCGGAACTGACGCGCGAACGCGCGGCGGAACTGCTGGGACTCCAGCCCGGCGACTGCCTTCCGGAGGGCGATCCGGAGCGGTATCGCTCCTGCACGCTCGAGATCGCCGTCGACGGGCTCCGCGCGACGGTCGCGATCACGCACGACGGCTTCTTCGACGATTCGGTGAAGGCCTCGCGCGTCGAAGCCGTCCTCGAATGGCGCGAAGGCGCCTGGGTCGTGATTTCGTCGGTCGTGACGCACCAGTGCTGGCCCGGCCGAGGGCACCAGGATTTCTCGGACGAGCTCTGCGTCTGAAGCCGCCCGCCCGGGCGGTTTTTTCGCGGGACGAAAAACGCGCGAGGACGCGCGCGGAGCGGGGTCAGGGATCGTAGATCCGCTGGCGGGGGATTTTGGCGACGACTTCGTCGCCCTCGTGGATGACGCCCGAGGCGTAGACGCTGCCGACGATGCCGCGCCGTCCGGCGGCCGCCTTCGGGAAGGCCGAGGCGAGCCCTGGGGCATGCGGGTGCAGGCGCTGGAGCTCCTCGCCGGGCGCGATGCACGGCGTGTTCTCGCCCCAGACCGCGAGCACGGCGGAACGGGGCTGGCCGCCGGGCTTCCGGAAAAAGAGCAGGGTGCGCGGCGGAAGCTCGGTGAGCTTCGGGATGCCGGCGAGTCCGAGGTTCTCGCCGAGCGCGCCGTAGGGGACGCTGACGGGTCCGAACGCGTGCAGCGCCGCGCTGATGGCTTCGAGCTCCTCGACGGAGACCGCCGAGAACTCGCGGTGGTTGGCGATCTCGATGCCCTTGGCGAAGCCGAAGGCGAGCAGTTCCTTTTCGCGAGCGTCGCACAGGCGGGCGCCGGCATGGCCGTCGCCTTTGACGCCGTGTCCCCGGACGACCTGGATCTTCTGGACCCGCGTCGTCGCGATCGACCCGTGCGTCATCCCGATCAGGACGGCTTCGACCCGTCCCCGTATCTCGAACGCGGGTTTCGTCACGCGTGCCTCCCGAGCCGTTCGGCTCGCCCGTACGATGCCGGTTCCGCGCGGCGGCGTCAATGCTGTCGCCGGAGCCTCGTCCGAGGTATACTGGAGGCATCATTCACGCATCACGCGATATGGGCAACGCCAGGAAAGCGATCGGGAAAGGTCTCGCCGTCGCGACGCTCGTCGCCGGAGCGGTCGCGCTCGCGCACGCGCTGAAGCGCAACCAGAAGGCGAAGATGCTGAAGCTCGCGGCCGACGACGCCAAGGAGCATGTCGTCGCGCACGCCAAGAACCTCGGCGGCGTCTCGAAGAAATCGTACGCCAAGATCGTCGACGCGGTGCTGGCCGAATACGGCAACATGAAGTCGTTCACGCGCGCGGAACTCGCGAACCTCGCCCAGGAGCTCAAGGACGGCTGGGAAGAGGCCGCCGGGAAGATGAAAGGCAAGCCGAAGAAGCGCTAAGCGCGCCGGACGCCCGCTTGACCGCGGGCGTTTTTTTGTCCATGATAGGGGGTCATGAGCAAGAACTTCACCCTCACGCATACGAGCAAGGACTCGCGCGCCCGCGCGGGGATTTTGCATACCGACCACGGCGATGTGCCGACCCCGGTCTTCATGCCGGTCGGCACGCAGGCCACGGTGAAGGCGCTCGACGCCGCCGACATGGAAGCGCTCGGCGCGGAGATCATCCTGAACAACACCTATCATCTGCACCTGCGCCCCGGCGAGGACACCGTGAAGGCGCTCGGCGGCGTCCGCGGGTTCCAGAAGTGGGATCGCGCCGTCCTGACGGATTCCGGCGGCTATCAGGTCTTTTCGCTCGGCGCCAAGAAGGCTTCGACGGGTTCCCTCGTGAAGATCGACGAGGATGGCGTCACTTTCACTTCGCACCTCGACGGCTCGAAGCACCGCTTCACGCCGGAAGAAGCCATCCGCATCCAGCAGAAGCTCGGCGCCGACATCATCATGGCCTTCGACCAGTGCACCTCCGACGCCGCTTCGCCCGAAGAGGCGCGCGCCGCGATGGAACGCACGCACCGCTGGGCCGACCGCTGTCTCGAGGCGTTCAAGGACAAGACGGACGCGCCCGCCTTCAGGCAGCAGCTCTTCGGCATCGTCCAGGGCGGCATCCATCAGGAGCTGCGCCGGGCGTCGGCGTCGTTCATCGCTTCGCGCCCGTTCGACGGTTTCGCCGTCGGCGGCGAGTCCGTCGGCTACGACATGGCCAAGACGCGCGAGATCCTCGATTGGATCCGCGAGCTGATGCCGGAAGACAAGGCGCGCTACACCATGGGCGTCGGCCTCTCGCCGGAGGATCTCTTCGATGTCGTCGAGGCGGGCGTCGACATGTTCGATTGCGTGAGCCCCACGCGCACCGCCCGGAACGGCGCGCTCTTCAACCGCGCCGCCGGACGCGCGAGGAAGTACCGCATCGAGATCGGCAACGCCGCCTTCGAGCGCGACACGCGCCCGATCGACGAGGAGTGCGCCTGCTCCACCTGCACGCGCCACACGCGCGCGTACCTGCGCCACCTCTTCAAGACGGAAGAGATCGCGTACTTCCGCCTGGCCACGATCCACAACCTGCATTTCCTGCTCGACCTGATGCGCCGGATGCGCGTGAGCATCCTCGAAGACCGTTTCCTGGCGTTCAAGAAATCCTGGATCGTCGCCTGACGCATCAAAAGAAAAAGGACCGGCTAGTTCTTGCCGGTCCAGGCGCGGACGGTCTCGCCGAAGTAGGACTTGAGGAGCCGTGCGGCGTCGTCGTGCGCGAGCTTCGGGTTCCGCGCGAAGGCGCAGTTCACGCCGCCCTCCGCGGTCAGGGCGATCATCAGGATGCCGGCCGCGGCGTAGGGGGACGCGAGCACCGCCCGCATCTGCCCCGTCGCGCCGCTGCCGTCCGGCATCGCCTCGACGGCCTTGCGGATCGCGCCGATCGGGACGGCGCGCCCCTCCTCGCCGAAACGGCTGGGGCCGTCGACCGTGGCGAAGTGGATCTCCTTCTCGATCCGGCCGAGGATCAGCAGGCAGAAGCTCTCCGCCGGGGCGCCGTCGTCGCGCAGGACATGATAGGGGAGGGAGCCGCACAGCGTCTCCTCGATCGCGTAGACCGTCATCCTTCGGGCGTCGTCGAGCGGGCGGATGTTCTCCAAGATGCCGCCGAGGGCGATGCCGCAGAACCTGTTCTCCATCGAGTCTCCTTTCGAAAGCGCGTGAACGGAGGCTACGCGATTTTTCGCGGAATGTCAAGGCGTCGTTGCGCCGCCGGAACCGGAAAAGGAAAAGCCGCCCTCGAAAGGGGCGGCGTTCAGTTCTTGGAGATGTCCGATCCTCCGGAAGCCTGGCTCCTCGCGCGGAACTCCTCGCGCATCTTGCGGAGGAAGCCGACGGCTTCCTCGCGCGAAAGGTTCGGATTGCGGTAGAGGCGATGCACGCGCGCGCCGTCCTGCCCCTGTTCGAGCGTGAAGACGACGAGCGTCCGGAGCTCGGGATGGGCGTTCACCTTCATGGCGAGCAGGCCCTCCTCCTCGTCCGTGCCTTCGAGTCCGTCGATGAGCGCATGGAAGCGGTCGAGGGCTTCCTCGCCGTCGGGCAGCTCGTGGAAGCGCTGCGTGATGCGCGCGCTCTTGCCGCCGAAGAC
>DYFX01000076.1 GCA_020724945.1 Candidatus Paceibacter sp. | reverse complement strand
CTCGTGAAGCAGTGCCTGAAGTCCATCCGCCGCGCGGCGCCGCGCCTCGACTACGAGGTGCTGGTCGTCGACAACGACTCGAAGGACGGCCTGCCGGAGCTCGTGCGCGAGCGCTTCCCAGAAGCGCGCCTGTTCGCGCTGCCGGAGAACATCGGGTTCGCGGCCGGCAACAATGTCGCCATGCGCAAGGCCAAGGGGCGCTACATCTTCATCCTGAATCCCGACACGATGCTCGAGATCGGCGCGCTCGAGGCGATGACGGCCCGCATGGACGCGCATCCGGAGATCGGCGTGCTCGCGCCGAAGCTGGTCCGTCCGGACGGCTCGCGGCAGGAATCCGTCCACCGCTTCCCGACGCCCTGGATTCCCTTCTACCGCCGCACGCCGCTCGGCCGCCTGCCGCGCGCCAAGGAAGCGCTCGATCGCTACGCCATGCGCGGCGAGGTCGGCGACGAGGCGATGGAGATCGACTGGGCCGAAGGCGCGGCGCTGTTCGTCCGCCGCAAGGCCGTCGATGAGGTCGGCATGTTCGACGAGCGCTTCTTCGTCTACTTCGAGGACGCCGACTGGTGCCGGCGCTTCTGGCTGAAGGGCTGGAAGGTCGTCTACGACCCCGGCGCGTCCATCCTGCACTATCACCGCCGCGAATCGGCCGACGCGTCGTGGCTTCTGGCGCCGCTCACGAACAAGGTCTCGCGCATCCACATCCGGAGCGCCATCAAGTACTTCCGGAAGTGGAGAGGCCAGCCGCTTCCGAGGAACGAAAAGACCGCCCCGTAAGAGGGGCGGTTTCGGTTCACGGCCGTTCGGCGCCGTTCACGAGCAGATGGGCGACCTGCTCGCACGGGACGACGGTCATCATGCCGTCGCGGCGGTCAGACCCGCCGTTCGACCAGTAGGCGAAGCAAAGGTCCGTTCGGTGATCCTTGAAGTAGACCAGCTCGTCGGAAATGTCGCGCGCCTTCTCGACACGGCTGTCGCAGGCGGCCGAGACGAGCAAGCAAAGGATGAAAGCGGTCGTTCGCATGGTTCCTCCTGACGAGGCGATACCATGCGCGCGACGCCTCGTCAAGGTGCTATACTTGAGGCGTGGACATGCACAAGCACAATCTGCTCGGACACGATGCGGCGCATGCCTCGAAACGCAAGCGCGGCTTTTGGGCATACGCGCTCTGGGGCTCCCTCGGTCTCCTCGCCGCCGTCATCGTGGCGGGGCTCGCCTTCGCGCTGCCGGTCCTGACCTCCGCCCGCGAGGTCTACGCGCAGGCGAACGCGGCGCGCGACGAGCTTTTCGCCGCCAAGGCCGCCGCCGAGAAGCTCGATTTCGAGGTCGCTTCCTACCGGCTCGAGAACGCTTCCCAGCGCTTCGCCGCCGCCCAGCGCGCGCACGCCCGGCTGAAGCTGGCCGCCAAGCTGCCGTTCTACCGCGAGGAGATCCAGGCCGTCGGCGACCTGCTCGAAGGCGGACACGAGGCCTCCGACGCCCTCAAGGCGGCCATCGATGTCGGCGCGGACCTGGTCGCGGTGCTCCGGAGCGGCGTCAGCGCCGCCTCCGCGGTGCCGGACCTCGCGACCGACGCGCGTCCCGTGCATGCGCTGACTCGCGAGGAGAAACGCGCGCTGCTGCAGAAGCTCACGGAAGCGCCCGACCGTCTTGGCATCGCGCGCGCTTCGCTCGACCGCGCGCTCGCCGCCTGGGACCGCATCCCGCGCACCTCCTTCACGCAAGGCATCCTCGACACGCTGACGCCCTACAAGAAGCAGCTCGGCGACCTGCGCGATGTCCTCGCGCAGGACCTCTCGACGCTCGCGGTCCTGCCGCAGGTCCTCGGCTATCCGGAACCGAAGACCTATCTCTTCCTGATGCTCAACAACACGGAGCTGCGTCCGGGCGGCGGCTTCGTCGGCACCTACGGCATCGTGAAGGTGGCGGACGGCGAACTCGAATCGTTCTTCACCGACGACATCTACGCGCTCGACGGTCCCGCCGAGGCGTACCTCAAGGAACCGGTGCCCGAGCCGCTCCGGAAGTACCTGCGCTCGCAGTCGCTCTTCATGCGCGACGCGAACTGGTCGCCGGATTTCGTCGTCTCGGCGCTCGAGCTCCAGCGCTTCTATCACCTCGAGGGAGGGGAGGAGGAACTCGACGGCGTCATCGGCGTCACGCCGACCGTCATCGAGCGCCTGCTCGCGCTGACCGGTCCCATCACGATCGAAGGGGTGACCTTCGACGCGCACAACATCACCGACGAGCTCGAATACCAGGTCGAGGTCGCCTTCTGGGACCAGGGCATCCCGCTCGCCCAGCGCAAGGACATCATCGGCAAGCTCGGACAGGAGCTCGTCCGCCGCCTCTTCTCGACCTCGCTTTCCGACCTTCCCAAGATCGCCGCCATCGCGCAGGCGTCGCTCGACGAGAAGCACCTGATGGCATCCTTCGCCGACCCGTCGCTTCAAGCCTTCGCCGACGCCCAGCGCTGGACGGGCCGTTTCCGCTCCGGTCCCGGCGATCGTCTGGCGGTCATCGACGCCAACCTCGCCGCGCTCAAGACGGACTCGGTCATGGACAAGTCGATCGCCTACACGCTCCGTCCGGAGGGCGATTCCTGGATCGCGCGCGCCGCCATCACCTACAAGAACAATGGACGCTTCACCTGGAAGACCACGCGGTACCGCACCTACACGCGCTTCTACGCGCCCATCGGCAGCGTCTTCCTGCGCGGCGAGGGGATGATGGTCGACGACAAGCTGAACGACCCCGCGCGGCGCGCCGGCGCGATCGATGTCACCGAGGAGCTCGGCCACGCCGTCTTCGGCGGCTTCATCTCGGTGGAGCCGGGGGAGACGCGCACGCTGGCGGTCGAGTACCGCGTCTCGGACGCCGTCGCCCGGATGATCCGCGGAGGGGAGTACGGGCTCGAGGTCCAGAAGCAGCTGGGCTCCATCGCCAACGGTTTGACGCTTGACCTCGACTTCGGTAAGAATGTGGCACGCGCGACGCCTCCGGAACCCCCGCAAGAATGGGGCGATACGCGCTATCGGCTTTCCACCGACCTCCGGGTCGACCGAGGCTTCGTCATCGGCCTGAAATAACCGCACACGGATGTTCCTGAAGAAGATCGGCATCGACCTTGGCACCACCTCGGTCCTGGTCTACGCGCCCAAGCGAGGCATCATCATGAACGAGCCGTCGGTCGTCGCCATCTCGACGATCGACAAGAAGATTTTGGCTGTCGGAAAGGAAGCCAAGGAGATGCTCGGCCGCACGCCCGACACCATCGTGGCCGTGCGCCCCTTGAAGGAAGGCGTCATCGCCGACTACAAGACGACCGAAGCGATGCTCCGCTACTTCATCAACAAGGCCGTCGGCGGGGTGCGCGTCTTCCGTCCGGAAGTCATGGTCGCCGTCCCGGGCGGCATCACTTCCGTCGAGCGGCGCGCCGTCATCGACGCCACCATCGCCGCCGGCGCCCGCGCCGCCTACATCATCAAGGAGCCGGTCGTGGCCGCCATCGGCGCCGACATCCCCATCGGCTCGGCTTCCGGCCACATGATCATCGACATCGGCGGCGGCACCGCCGAGATGGCCGTCATCTCGCTCGGCGGCATCGTCGCGTCGGATTCGGTGCGCGTCGGCGGCAACAAGCTCGACGCCGCCATCGCCGAGCACACCCGCCGCAAGTACGGCATGACGATCGGCGAGCGCACCGCCGAGGAGATCAAGATCCAGATCGGCTCCGCGCTCTACCTCGACGAGAAGCTCACGATGGAGTGCAAGGGCCGCGACATGATCACGGGACTCCCGCGCACCATCACCGTCACCTCCGACGATGTCACCGACGCCATCCAGCGCGAGCTCGACGAGCTCGTGGCGGCGCTGAAGGAAGTCCTCCGCCGCACGCCGCCGGAGCTCTCCGCCGATGTCATGGAGAAGGGGATGATCCTCTCGGGCGGCTCCTCCCAGCTCCGCAACCTCGACCGCCTGCTCGCCAAGGCCACTGGCGTCCCCGCCTATGTCGCGGACGAACCCCAGCTCTGCGTCGCCAAAGGCACGGGCATCGCGCTCGAGAACCTCGAATCGTACAAGCGGTCCATCCTCGCGATGCG
>DYFX01000075.1:310-4227 GCA_020724945.1 Candidatus Paceibacter sp. | reverse complement strand
GCCAGCTCGACTTCCTCGGCGCCGGTGAGCAGCGGGATCTTGCCGATCTCGCGCAGGTACATCTGGATCGAGTCGGTCGAGATCTCCATCTCGAGCGGCGACTTCTTGGCGTCGCGCTTCAGGTCCTTGTCCTTGTTGACGATGCGGATGGACGCCATGGCGCCTTCGCGCTCGGAGCTCTTCCCGAGGAGCCCTTCCTTCATCTCGATGATGTTGACGCCGCCCTTGTCGAGGCGGTTCAGGAATTCCTCGTAGACCGGGAGATACTCCTCGACCTCCGCGAAGACGTGCATGATCTCCATCTCGGTCACGAAGCCGCGCGCGAGCCCCTTCTTGAAGAGGTTCTCGACGATCTCGCCGGCCGGGGGTTCGACCTTCGGCGCCTTGACGCGCGGAGCCTTCTTCGCCGCCTTGGCGGGCTTCTTGGCGGCGGATTTCTTCGCCGCAGGCTTCTTCTTCGCCGCGGGCTTCTTGGCGGTTTTCTTTTTGGCGGTCGTTTTCGGCATAACGCTCGTAAATCGCAAAAAAATATCGTCCTGACGGACTCCGGAAATCGAGGACGATTCCGGATGGTCGCCAGGGTCGTCAATTGTGCGAACGCTTGGCGATATCTTCGAGGCGTTTGGCGATTTGCGTTGCCGTCGCGCGGTCTCCGCGCTGTTCAGCCTCGGCGAGTGCGCCCACGAGCTCCTTTTCCGTCTTCTTGATCGCGGCTTTCTCGAGTTCGCGCGCGCAGACGGCGGCCTCTTCGGCGAGCTGCTCGGGGGTCCAGCCGTCCATGTCGCGATCCTTGAGGAGCAGGATCGGTCCGATGGGCGGCAATCCGGGCGTCTCCTGAAGGGCTTGGAGCGACGGGGCTTTGCCGGTCTCACTATACCGGGAGGCCAGGAATTTGGCCAGCTCTCGCAGAGGACCCTCGGGGAAACGGTCGTCGAGGGCCCCGTGGTGCGCCGAAAGCAGCTCCGGTTCGCTCAAGACGAGGCAGAAGAACCGCTCCGAGAGCCGTTCTTCGCGCGAGACGATCTTCGGGGCGGGCGCCGCCGGTCCGGTCGAAGCGGCCGATGGCTTTTTCGCCGCCGCCAGGGCCTCGCGGAGCCCGTCATCGGTCAGGAGGAGCTTCTGGGCGGTCTCGTGGATCCAATGGTCCCGTAGCACCGGGTCCTCGAGCAGCTCGAAGACGGGCTTCAGCGACTGGATGGCCTTGCGCTTGCCGTACGCGTCCTTGGGGTTCACCGAGGCGATGGCCTGCGCGATGGAGTACTCGATCATGTCGCGCGCGGCGGTGATGGCCTGCACCCAGAGCTGCGGGTCCTTGCGGATGACCTCGTCGGGGTCCTTGAAGCCGGGCGGCAAGGTGATCACCATCACCTGCAAGCCGTTCTTCCAGGCGTGCGGCAGGGCGCGCGCGGCGGCGTTCTGTCCGGCGATGTCGGCGTCGAAGGCCAGCGCGATGCGCGTGCAGTAGCGCTTCAGGATGTCGATCTGGTCGGTCGAGAAGGCGGTGCCGGAAACGGCCACGACATTCTTCACGCCCGCCTCGTGGGAGGAGATGGCGTCCATGTTGCCTTCGACCAGCACGGCGAAGTCCGCCTTCTTGATCTGGTTCTTGGCGCGGTCGAGCGCATAGACGAGCCGGCGCTTCTTGTAGACGATCGTCTCCGGCGTGTTCACATACTTGCCGGACTTCTCGGCCTCGGGACTGTCCGGCAGGATGCGGCCGGTGAAGCCGACGACGGCGCCCTTCTCATCGCGGAGCGGAATCATGATGCGGTCGCGGAAACGGTCGTAGTGGCTGCGGTTCTTGTCGCTCGGGATGGCGAGACCTGCCGCCGTGATGTGCTCGGCGGAGTGACCCTTCCCTTGAAGCGCCTTCACGGCGGAGTCCCAGGTGGCCGGCGCGTAGCCGATACGGAACTCGGCGATCGTCTCCGGCTTCACGCCGCGGCGCGAAAGGTACGCCTGCGCCCGTGCGCCGGCGGCGTGCTTGAGCGCGGCTTCGTAATAGCGCGCGGCGTCCTCGAGGACCGAGAGCGCGGCGGCGCGCTCGGAATCGGCCTTCGGATCGTATTCGGGAAGCTGGACCCCGGCACGGCGCGCCAGCTCCTTGATGGCGTCGCGGAAGTCCACGTTCTCCATCTTCTGATAGAAGGTGAAGACATCGCCGCCTTCGGAACAGCCGAAACAGTGCCAGAACTGCTTGTCCCGATGCGCGTAAAAACTGGGGGTCTTTTCCCCATGGAACGGGCAAAGCCCCTTCATCGACTGGCCGCCGGCCGGGGACAGTTTCACATACTCCCCGACCACCTCGACCAGGTCCAATTTCCGCTTGATTTCCTCGGCCGTCGTCATAGCGCTACCCCATTCTTAGCACATCGGCGGCATCTTGCCTAAAGGCGGGCTTTCGTGTAGTCTGCTCCCGTAGGCCACAGCCCGGAGGGGTCGCATAGTGGTCGAGTGCGCTCGCTTGGAAAGCGAGTATACCGCAAGGTATCGGGAGTTCGAATCTCCCCTCCTCCGCCAAAAAAGCTCCAGTCATGCTGGAGCTTTTTTCGTTCAGAAGGCCTTCACGAGGGTGAAGCGAGGCCCTCGGTACTTGAACGCGGGCGCGTCGACCTCGTCGAGGAACATCGCCTTCGGACGGACATTCAGCCGATAGGTGCCGTAGAGCGAGCGGTAGACGACGAGCTCCTCCTCCGTCTCGGAGTGGATGGCGACGCCGAAGACCTCGTAGAGACCTCCCTTATAGTGCTTATAGATTCCGGGTGCGGGGTTTTCCATAGATGCGTCTCATCATGAAGAAGCCGATGATGAAGAGAAGGATCGATCCATACTGCCCCGGCGTCAGTCCGGCGTAACGGACATCGACGGCGCGCAGGAAATCGAGGCCGAAACGGACGGGGGCGTAGGCGAGGAGGAAGACCACGAGCGTCCAGCCGGCGGGTCGCGGCTTCCGCGCCAGGAACAGCAGCGCTCCGAAAAGCAGGAAGTCGAAGACGCCGAGCAGGAGGCCGAGATCGTACCGCGCGCCGTCCGGATAGCGCACCGCGAGCCAGGTCCAGCCGTCATGCGCGAGCGTGCCCGGGTGGTCGTGGATCAGGAAACAGCCGATGCGTCCGCAGCCGAGTCCGAGGACCGTGGCCGGTACGGCGATGTCGGCCGTCTTCAGGAACGGGAGCCCGAGCTTCCGGATGCGCCAGGCGGCGACCGCCGCGGCGCCGAAGAAGCCGCCGAAGGACGAGAGGCCGCCTTTCCAGACGCTCACGACCTCCCACGGTCGCGCGAGGTAATAGGCCGGTTCGTAGAACAGCACATGGAAGAGGCGCGCGCCGAGGAAGGCGGCGAGGATGGTCCAGAACGCCAGCGCTTCGATCTTGGCGGCGTCGAGCCCCTGCCGCTTCGCCTCGCGCGTCGCCCACACGACGGCCGCCACGATACCGATGGCCGCGAACAGGCCCCAGACCTGCAGGGTCAGGGGGCCGAGCGCGATCGTTTTCCATTCGAGATACGGGATCATTCCTCGAATGGCGCGTATCCGCCTCTCAACAAGCGCCGACGCACATGGCGCGGTTCGGGATAGCTCGCCTTATTCTTATAGATTTCCAGTTGCAGCAGCGGAAGTTCGCCGATCGGCATCTTAAAAAACCGGCGGCTCCCGTCCCCGAGGCTGATGTCCAAGCCCCTGAAATGCCCGAACTTAAACCTGCGCAGGTCAGGCCGGGTGCCGCCCGCCACGACATTGGCATTCTTCAGCGTCGCGGCGATCTGGCGCTCCGTCGTTCCGGAACTCGTCAATGTCTCGTGGACATACAGCATCTCGCGGATCTGGCCCTGGGGAATGAGATCAGCCGTTTCACCGCGCTTCGTGAGCAGGGCGATGCCATCGGGCCGGAAATCCAGAAATCGCTTCGGCATGGCCA
>DYFX01000075.1:0-300 GCA_020724945.1 Candidatus Paceibacter sp. | reverse complement strand
CTGATGAACATCGCCGACGGAACCGTAAGGACAGCGAAGACTTCCGTCAGGGTCACCCACGAGGTCGCGCGATGCCAGGCATCGAACCTCCAAAGGATGACGACGATGGGCAAGACGATCGCCCACCAAGGGATGTCTTTTTCTCGGATATATTCGATGGCTCTCGGATTCATAGCACATTCAAGATTCGCAGCGCGTCCTTGAAATCGCGGACGGCCTTGCGGGCGTACGAGGGGTCGAGGTAAGCGCTCGCCTCATGCGCGAGCTGGTTGCGCAGGCGGTGCGCGTTCCAGACATTCC
>DYFX01000074.1 GCA_020724945.1 Candidatus Paceibacter sp. | reverse complement strand
CGGCCGTCTTCATCGTGAATTCGAACACCGGCAACACCGGCGACCGGAACGATTTCCGGAAGATGCGCTTCGGGCTGGCTTCGACCCTGATGGGCGACGGCTTCTACAGCTTCGACCACGGCGACCAGGACCACGGGCAGACCTGGTGGTATGACGAGTACGAGGCGTACCTGGGAGCGGCGGTCGGCGCGGCGCGCAACCTGACGGGGCAGACGACGCCCGTGCGCGACGGCGTCTGGCGGCGCGACTTCCAGCACGGCACCGTGCTCGTGAATTCCACGAACGAGAGCAAGACCGTCGACCTCGACGCCGATTTCGAGCGCCTGCACGGCACGCAGGACCCCCGCGTCAACAACGGCGAGATCACGAGCGTCGTGACGATTCCCGCCAAGGACGGCCTCATCCTGCTGCGGCCGCTCGAGACCGTCTCCGAAGCGGCGTACCGCAACGGCGCCTTCACGCGCGTGATGACGAACACGGGCGCCACGCACCGCAACGGCTTCTTCGCCTATGACGCCCGCCAGCGCGGCGGCGTCGACCTGGCGGAGTTCCGCGCTTCGGCCTCTGGAGCGAAGACGACGGTGGTGGCGCGCGGCAACCGGCTCGAGCTGTATGACGCGCAGGGCCGCCTCGTCCGCTCGGTCGCGCCGTTCGGCGAGTCCTGGAACCGCGGGCTGACCTTCGGCTTCGGCAAGGCGGGCGGCAAGAACCACATCGCGGTCGGCGCCGGCGCCGGCGGCGAGCCCTTCGTGCGCCTGTATACGGAGGCCCTGGAACCGGTGACGGACGCCTTCCATGCCTATGACCCGCGCTTCCGCGGCGGGGTGCATGTGGCGGCGGGCGACCTCGATGGCGACGGCTCCCCCGACCTCGCGGCCGGCGCGGGCGCGGGCGGCGGGCCGCATGTGCGCGTCTTCAACAAGGACAAGGCCGTGATGGCGCAGTTCTTCGCCTACGACCAGCGGTTCCGCGGCGGCGTGCATGTCGCCTTGGGCGATGTGGACGGCGACGGGGCGCAGGAGATCGTGACCGGCCCCGGCTTCGGCGGCGGACCGCATGTGCGCGTCTGGAACCGGCGCGCGGAGGTCGAGAACCAGTTCTTCGCCTTCGAAGCGACGAAGCGCGGCGGCGCGAGGGTCTCGGTGGGCGACATCGACGGCGACGGCCGCTACGAGATCCTGGCGATGACCAACGACGCCTTCACGCTCGCGCTCTCGTTCCGCAACCTTTTCTGAAGCTATGAAACGGATCATCCGCCATCTCCACGGCCACGCCACGCGGCATTATCACAAGCATTACAAGACCCACTATCAGGAGCGGGCGCATTTGGTGTTCCTGCTCGACGCCATCCTCGTGGGCACGGCCATCGGTCTGCTCGCGCTCGGTTCGTACTTCAGCTGGTTCTATCATCCGCTGCGCGACGACTTCCGGCTCGGCGTGGCCACGATCGGCGAGGTCGTCGGGGCGCAGGAGGGCGAGATCAGCGTCTTCGTGGAGAATGTCAGCGACGCCCCGCTCAAGGACGGACGCCTGACGGTGCACCTGCCCGACGCCTTCCTGGCGGCGGACGGACGCATCGGCTCGCGCACCATCGAGATCGGCGTCCTGCCGGCCGGCGCCTCGGCGCGCTACCAGTTCCGCGGCATGCCGCTGCGCGCGCCCAAGGACGCGAAGGTCATCGCGCATTTCGAAGCCGCGAGCGAAGACGGCCGCCGCGACGAGCGGCTGGTCTCCGGCGACCTTTCGTGGGAGCGGAGCCTCATCGAGACGCGCATCGAGGCGCCGGCATCCGTCATCCCCGGACAGAGCGTGCGCTTCCGCGTGCAGGTGAAGAACGGATCCGAGGTGGACATCGAAAACGCTTCCTTGAAGATGGATTTCCCGGAGGGCTTCCGCCTCGTCAATGCGACGCCTCCGGTCTATCGCGACACCGTCGCGCTGGGACGGCTCGAACCCGGCGCCGACGCCTACGCCGACTTCACCGCGCGCCTTACGGGCGCCGTCGACCTGCAGGCCATCCAGGCCGAGCTGACGGGCATCGTGGCCGGCCGCGCCTTCAGCCTCCATGCCTCGAAGGCCGAGGTCGGCCTGGCCGACGCGGGACTCGAGATCGACGCCGCCTTCGCGGACGACGCGCCGGCCTTCGTGCGGCCCGGCGAGGAGATGGCGGTCGTGGTGCGCTACCGCAACGACGGCGCCTCCCCCATCGACGGGCTGACGCTCGGCATCGCGGAGGACCCGCGCGCCATCGCGTCGGTGCGCTGGGAGCCTTCGGAATCGGTCGGCGCGCTGGCGCCGGGCGCTTCCGGAGAACGCACGGCGTTCGTGCGCGCGCCCGAGACCGTCTCGCAGTTCGTGCTGAATCCCGTCCTGCGCGTCGTCCCGACCGCGCGCTTCTCCGTCGAACGGCCACGCGTGGAGGGAGCGGAAATCGCGGGCGCGGGCATCGAACGGAAGATCTCCGGCGCCGCGCGGCTGCGCGCCGCGGCCCGCTACTACACCAACGAAGGCGACCAGATCGGGCGCGGCCCCCTGCCGCCCAAGGTCGGTTCCGCCACGCGCTACTGGATCTTCGCCTCGCTCGAGACCGGCGCGACGGAACTCCAGAACGGCACGCTCTCGTTCCGCCTTCCCGCCGGCGCCGCCTGGACCGGCCGCGCGGCCGTGACCTCCGGCGAGGAGGCCTTCATCGAAGGCGACCGCCTCGTCTGGCGCGTCGGCACGCTCGCGGCGCACTCCGGCATCCTGCGGGAAGCGCCGAGCATCTCCTTCGAGCTGGCGTTCACGCCGACCGAGGCGCAGATCGGCACGACGCCGCTCCTCGTGACGGAAGCCGTCTTCGCCGGCGTCGACGCCTGGACCGGCGCGGCCGTCCGTTCCGAGAGCCCCGGCCTCACGACCCAGCTTCACGGCGATTCCGGCGTGGCGGGGAGGACCGCGGTGCGGCCGTAAGACCACGGTCGCCGGAGGCTGGCCTCCCCCGCGTACGGATTCGGGGCAGGGCAAGCCCTGCGGCTACACGATTTCGGAGTACGGGAGAGCCAAAATACGCCCAAAAACCGGCCCTTCGCGGCCGGTTTTCGCTTGCCGGAAACCCTTGACAAAACGGGGTTTTTCTGGTACCCTGCTCGGTTATGAAAATCGCCATCATCGGATCGAAAGGCATTCCGGCCAAGGCCGGGGGCATCGAGCGGCATGTCGAAGAGCTCGCGACGCGTCTCGCGAAGCGCGGTTTCGATGTGGCGGCCTACACGCGCCCCTGGTACACGGGTTCGACCAAGGCGTCGCACCAGGGCGTGCGGCTGATCCCGCTCGGTTCGGTGAAGACGAAGCATCTCGACGCCATCACGCACACCTTCGCGTCGACGCTCCATGCGATGAAGGAAGGCTTCGATGTCTACCACTACCACGGCGTCGGCCCGGCGCTGCTCGCCTGGATGCCGCGCGTCTTCCGCCCGAACGCCAAGGTCGTCGTGACCTTCCACTGCCTCGACCGCCGCGTCCAGAAGTGGGGCCCCATCGCTCGCTTCATCCTGAAGACCGGCGAATGGGCCGCGACGCATTTCGCCCACAAGACCATCGTCGTCTCGAAGACGCTCGCGCACTATGTCCACGAGGTCTACGACTGCCGCGCGGCCTACATCCCCAACGGCGTGAAGGTCGCGAAGCCCGCGGCCAAGGACATCGCAGTGCTGGACGCGCTCGGGCTCGAGAAGGGCCGCTATGTCGTGATGGTCTCGCGCCTCATCCGCTCCAAGAACGCCGACAAGCTCGTCGAAGCGTGGCAGCGCCTCAAGCGCGGCGCCACCGACCTGCGCGTGCTGGGCATGAAGCTCGTGATCGTCGGCGACGGCGACGCGCATGACCCGTATGTCGAGGAAGTCCGCGGCAAGGCCGCCGGATCCAAGGACATCGTGATGGCCGGCGCCCGCTACGGCGCCGAGCTCCACGCGCTCGTCGCCCACGCCGCGTTCGGCGTCCACCCGTCGTCCACCGAGGGCCTGCCGATGGCCGTCCTCGAGAAGATGGCGCACGGCAAGGCCGTGCTCGCCTCCGACATCCCCGAACATCTGGAAGTCGTCGAAGGCAAGGGCTACACCTACAAGCTCGACGACGCACGCGACCTGATGCTGCAGCTGTACTGGATGATGACCCATCCGCGGCAGTGCGCCGCGACGGGCAACGAAGCCCGCGCGCATGTCGCCAAGTATTTCAGCTGGGAGAAGATTGCCAAGGAGACCGCGATGGTGTATACCACGCTCGCTCCCGCCAAGCCCCACGCCGCCCGCAAGGGCGCCTACGGCCTGGCCGGCGCCCGCCGCATGGCCGCATAAAGCGGCTTCCGGCAAACGCGAAACCGCCCGTGCTGCACGCGGGCGGTTTTTCGTATCGCGTACCGAAACGCACCCCTGACGCAAAACGGTTCA
>DYFX01000073.1 GCA_020724945.1 Candidatus Paceibacter sp. | reverse complement strand
GGCTTGCCGCCGACGAAGCCCCAGACATAGCGGTCGAATGTCCCGAACTCCTTGCGGAGCTCGAGGAACCTTTTGGCGTTCACGATGGACGCTTCGATCTTCTGGCGGTTGCGCACGATGCCGGCGTCGTTCATCAGGCGCTTCACATCCTTCACGCCGAACTTCGCGACCTTGTTGAAATCGAACCCCGCGAACGCCTTCCGGAAGTTCTCGCGCTTGTGGAGGATGGTGCGCCACGAAAGCCCCGCCTGGAACGCGTCCAGCACGAAGGCTTCGAAATGTTTCCTGTCGTCGTGTTCCGGCGTCCCCCACTGCGCGTCGTGGTAGGCGATCATCAGCGGGTCCGTTCCGGGCCAGGTGCACCGGCGCTTCATGCCTCGACGATGGCCTTGAAGCCGCCCATCGCCACGCGCTTCATGTCGAACGGCATGGGCTTGTTCGCCCACTTCGGGTCGTTCATCATCGGGTCCGCCATCACCTTCTTGTTGACGGCGTCGCGATGCGCGCGGGACTTGTAGACGATGAACGAGAAGATGACCTTCTCGCCGCGCTTGGCCTTGATCATCTTCGGAAACGGGAGCGTGACCATCTTGGGGCGCATGTCGTCGCCGAGGCATTCGACATACTGGAGCGCGCCGTACTTCTTCCAGATCTTGGCGGCGGCCGAGGCCATCGCGCGATAGGCCTTCGGATTCTTCGTGATCATGACGAAACCGTCGACATAGGACATAGGATTGCGGTTATTTCGCGTGAGAATCGGTCCGGCGGATGCCGAGAAAGCGTCGTTCAACCCTCAAGATAGCTCCATTCTGACAGATTTCGCCCATTCCTTCACCTGCGCCGCCGTCGCGGCCGGGTCGCTCCGCCGCACGGCGTCCGCGATCGTCCTGCTCCAAGCGCGCGGGACGACGACGCGGTCCGCTTCGGGCCGCAGCACCTTCCGGGGCCCGTCGAAGGGCGCCAGCCGCCGTTTGAGTTCGCGACGAGCGTCATGGGCGTTCCAACCCCCGTCCACGGCCTCGATGAACGCCGCGCGCATGATCGCGTACGCTTCGGGGTCGAAGGCGGAGGGGTGCTGGATGTTGTAGGTCGCGACATTATAGTAGTGCAGGGACTGCAGCTCCCTCGACTCGGACTCCATCGCCAGGAGCTCCATGAGCAGGTCCCGGCATGTCCTGCCGTCGGACGGCGGCATGCCGCACTCGCGGCACGGGCTCATTCCATCCATACGATTTCCATCGTATCGCCGAACGGCGTGCCGTTCCAGTGGCCGACGAGCGAGCGCATCCGTCCGTGCACGCGTCCGATATACTCCGAGGTGAGCCAGGCGGGGAAGGATCCTCCGCGGCCGAGATGCTCGAAGTAGCCCTTGATGTTCTCCGAGACCGACTCGAGCGGCACGCCCGAGAGCGCGCCGGAGACCGCGCCCACCAGCATCTCGACCGCGCCCATGCGCTCGGCATACCCCTCGATCCCCTTTCCGGTGCGGTCGTTCATCTCCGCCAGGGTCTTGCCGGAGGCGAGCAGGCCCCAGAAACCGTCCTGGATGCCGGCCTCCGCCTCGACGGCGTAGTGCGTCAGGTCGTGGAGCCAGAGGCTCTTGGTCTCGAGCTCGACGCGCTCCAAAGAACCGTCCGCGCGGACGATCTCGAGGGCGTGCCGCTTGTCGTCGAGACGGGTGAAACGGATCAGCATGTGATGGGCAGGGCGAGCCCTGCGGCTACCGATCGCCGCGCGTAGCGGCAAGGCTTGCCTTGCCCTTAGGCTCCCTTGCGGTAGACGAGATAGGAATAGACCGTCACGCCGAGGGCGGAGGCGAGGGCCGGGACGACGATGAGGAGGAAGGCGTAGTCCGTGAAGACGGCGCCCAGGATGGCGAGCACGCCCGCGGCCTGGAAGAGCTTGCCGCCGACGCGGTGCGTCTCCTCCCAGACCTTGTCGGACGAGAGCGTCCAGGGCGTGCGGATGCCGGCGAACCAGTTGCGCTTCATCTGCGGCATGATGGCGCCGATGTAGAAGAAGAGCAGTCCGATGCCGGGACCGATGACCTGCAGCATCTCGAAGCGCGCGCCGAGGTTCCAGGCGAGGACAGTGCCGTGGATGAGCGCGAGGAAACCGACGATGAGCGTGACGAGGCCGTCGTATTCCTTCCGGAAGGCCTTGAAGCTCGCCGCGAGCGGATCGATCTTCGGGAGCCAGAAGAGCAGGGCGCCGAGCGCCACGGAGAGCGCCGGCAGGAAGAAGGCTCCGAAGGCCTTGCCGGAATAGCCGTCGGCGAGGCCGTCGGCGCCCCAGTGCGTGGCCATCATCTCCGGCAGGGCGTTCCAGGCGATGAGGCTCGCGAGCAAGGCGGCGCCCGCGAGGAGGGCGGAGAGGACGATGGCGCGTTTCGTGGTGAGCATATCAGCGATGGCGTGATTTCTCGTAGTGAGCGATGTAGGTCTTGAGCGGGGTCGCGGCGACGATCTTGCCGATGGCGTCGAGCGGGACATCTTCGAGCTTCCGGAAACGGATGCATGCCTTCCCCATATCGAGCTTCTTCCCCGCCTTCCTGTATTCGTCCTTCAGCCAGGCGAGCGTGCCGGCGTGGGCGTAGGCGCACATCAGATAGAGGGCGTAGCCGTTCTTCTGCGCCGCCAGCCCCGCGTAGAGGAGCGGGCGGCCGTTGTAGGTCTTGGGGTATGCCTTGAGCGGCACCTCGTAGGAGATCATGCCCCAGTTCATCGTCTCCTGGTAGCCCTTCGGGAGCTTGGCGCGCAGCGCCCTCCGTACGGCGGCGACGACCTTGCGGCGTTCGGCCGGCAGGCTCTTGAGATACGCGGCGACGGTCTTGACGGAGCTGCGCATATCACTTCAGGGTGCGCGCCAGGAACTCGAGCGTCTTGGCCCAGGCGTCGGCGGTCTCGGCGGGGGCGTAGTTCATGCCGGACGGGTTCGCGAAGGCGTGTCCGACGCCGGGATAGACATGGATCTCGTTCTCGACGCCGAGTTCCGCGAGCGAGGCTTCGAAGGTCCGGACGGTCTCGACGGGGATCGCGCGATCCTGGTCGCCGAAGATGCCGAGCACGGGCCAGCGGATGGGCGCCAGCATCTCGGTCGATGTCGCCATGCCGCCGCCGTAGTACACGACCGTCGCGTCGAGCGGTTCGCCGGACATGGCGAGCTCGAGCGACTGCCGTCCGCCGAAGCACCAGCCGAGCGACGCCATCCGGGTCGCGCCCTTCGCACGGAGGAACGCGGCGGCGGCGCGCATGTTCTCGACGCCGCGCGCCTGGACGTAGTTCGCCGTCAGCGCCCGCGCTCCTTCCTGGTCCTCGGCGACGCCGCCGAGCAGGTCGACCGCGAGCACCAGATATCCTTCCCGCGCCAGCGCCTCGGCCGCCTGCCGCGTCTCGGGGCGCAGCCCGCGGTTCTCATGGATCATCACCACGCCGGGATACTCCCCTTCCGCTTCCGGACGGACGAAATAGCCGTTCGCGCCTTCGAAGTACGCGGCTTCCTCCGTGATGATGGCGACGGAGCTCTCCGCGAAGAGCGCGTCGGCGTTCGTCCCCTGCTCCGCGGCCCCGCGCGTCGCCGAAGCCTTTTCGTCGTACCAGACATATCCGAGCGAAGCGGCGGCGAGGGCCGCGAGGACGATGATGAGGCGTGCGTGTCTCATGGTGTGGGAATCATGAATCGTCGCGCATGAGCGCATGAGGGGCGAAACGGGCCGGATAACGGTCGGGCGCGCAGAGGCCTTCCGATCGGTCGCCGAAGCAGAGCCACCCGTCCTCGATCTTCACGATGTCGTATTCGACGGGGCAGCTGCTCACCGTCGGGACGAGGCCCAGGCAGCCGGTCTGGGTCACCTCCTGCCCTTCGCCGACCTTCCAGGCGCCGTCGCCGCAGCGCGCGGACGAGAACGCATCGGCCATCGCTTCGCTGCGCGGCGTGAGGACGACCTTGCGATGGTCGAAGCGGGCGGTCGTGGCGCCGCGGAGATCCATCGACTTCGGTCCGAGATCGTACGGACCCTCCAGCTCCATGCCGAGCAAGGGCGTCTCGCACCTCTCATCGGCGAAGAACTCGATTCTCAGCATCCACGCTTCGCCGTCGAGCCGCATCTCGCGCTTGAGATGGCTGACCCCGTCCGAGCTCCGCACGGTCTCGCACCCGACGCTCGCCCATCTCCCGCTGATGTCCGGCAGGCTGCGTTCGTCCCACCACAGCCAAAGCACGGCGCCGAGCAGGAGCCAGATGAAGACGAGCCAGAACATCTGCCGGCGTTCGTCCATCGCGCGGAGCTGATCGAAGGGGTTCATGCGAGTTCCAGGATGCCGATTTTCCTCTTGCCGATCCGGTATTCGAGACGCCATTTCCCCTTCCCCGCCTCCACGAGCCTTTCCTCGGCGCCCTGCGCCTTGAAGCTCCGGCGCCGTTCGCCGGCTTTCTGCCGCTCTTCGGCCGTCAGCTTCG
>DYFX01000072.1:3731-4547 GCA_020724945.1 Candidatus Paceibacter sp. | reverse complement strand
GCGGTTCGTGTCGGTCATGGGAACCCTTTCGATGGAAGGTGCGTGGCCCCGTCATAGCCGTTCGGCGTCTTTTTGTCAACGAAAAAGACCGGACGAAGGTCCGGTCTTCAGAGGTCCGGTCCGCGGACAGGGAGGCCGCGCTTGAAATCGTTCCGGTTCAGGATGCCGGTGAGGTAGCCGCGTTCGTCGGCCGTCAGCGACATGAAGAGATCGAGGTCTCGGTTGGGATCCAGGAAGGCGTCGATCTTCTCGAACGGGATCTCGGCCAGCTCCGCAGGCCGCCCGCAGTCGGGGTCGGCGCGGCGGCTCGATGCCATGATCTCCTTCGGCATGCCGATCGCCTCGCACATCCGCATCACGTCGGACTTGCAGGTCCCGACGAGCGGCAGGAAGGTCGCGACGCGGCTGGCCAGGCTGTAGGTGCCGAGCTTCTCCTCGGTGCGGTTCCGGCAGCCGACCAGCCACCAGCCGTTCTTCAGGCTCGTCGCCAGGAAGCTCGCCCAGCGCATCTCCTCGCGCGCGTCGTGGTCGCCCGGCGTCCGGACGAATCGGACGGGACCGACGGAGCGGAACCAGTCGGGACAGCGGAGCGAGGCGCGCGTGCCGGCGTGGATGCCGAAGGTCTTGTCCGGAAAGGCGCGCATGCAGGCCCAGAAGCCCAGCGCCGAATCGGAACCGCCGGAGACGGGTACCAGCAGGCCCTTCGCTCGGCCGGCGCGGGCGTGGATCCAGCTCGTGAGGTCGTGGACCCGGTTCATGGGCGTCATCACGCGCCTCCCGACAGCACGAGCGCCGAGCCGGAGAGCGACGGGCACT
>DYFX01000072.1:0-3693 GCA_020724945.1 Candidatus Paceibacter sp. | reverse complement strand
CCGGAACAGACGAAGGCGACCGCCTCGGCGATCTCTTCCGGCTGGATGAGCCGCCGCTGCGGGTTGATCTCGACGATCTTGCGGAGCGCCTCCTCGCGGGTCAGGCCCTTGAGCTGCATGCGCTTCCGGATCGATCGCTCCGTCATCTCGGTCTCGACATAGCCGGGGCAGATCGCCACGGTGACGATGCCTTGCGCGCCGTAGTCCTTGGCCATCGCCTTGGCGAGGCCGACCATCGCGTGCTTGGACGCGACATAGGCCGTGTTCAGCCGCGAGCCGACCAGGCCCGAGACGCTCGACATCAGCATGATGTTGCCGTGGCCCTGCGCGAGCAGCTTCGGCATGAAGGCCTCGACGAAGCGGAAGGCGCCCATGACATTCACGTCCAGGATCTCCTGGAACATGGGGCCGTACTCGTGCATGAGCCCGCTCTTGCCGATGCCGGCGTTGAGCACGAGGTTGCGGACCTCGCGGTCCCGGAAGAGCTCGGCCGCGCGCGCGGCCGTGGCCGGGTCGGTCACATCGTCGACGACGGCATGGGCGGTGCCGCCCGAGGCCTCGATCGCGTCGCAGGTGTTCGTCAGGTCGGACGCGGTCCGCCCGACGACCAGGACGGCCGTCTCTTGGGCCATGCGGAGCGCGATCGCGCGGCCGATGCCGCGGCCGCCTCCGGTCACGACGGTGAGGGCGTTCGGATCCATGTCGTTCCTCTTTCGGTGGAAGGTGCTTCCGTCGTGGTAACGGATTTCCGCCGCGCCGTCAATCCGCTATACTGGCCGGACTATGCCCGAACCCAAGGCCCTCTCCGTCAGCCAATTCGTCGACGCGCTCAACATCGTCTTCGCCGACAAGGTCTTTCCCGACGGCGTGACGATCGAGGCCGAGGTCGCTGAATACCGCGTGAGCCAGGGGAAATGGATCTGGTTCCTCCTGAAGGACGAGAACGCCGTCGTCTCCTGCTTCGCGACCGCCTGGCAGCTCCGCCAGCCGCTCGAGGACGGCATGAAGGTCCGCGTCCACGGCCTGCCGAAGATCTACGCCAAGAGCGGCAAGTTCTCGGTGACGGTCGAGCGCGTCGAGATGGTGGGGGAGGGCGCGCTCAAGCGCGCCTTCGAGCTGATGCGGAAGAAGCTCGAAGCCGACGGCCTCTTCGCGCCGGAGCGCAAGCGGCCCATCCCGCGCTTCCCCGAACGCGTCGGCCTCATCGCCTCGACGGAGTCCGCGGCGTACTCCGATTTCCTGCGCATCCTCGGGAACCGCTGGGGCGGCGTGAAGATCGCCGCGGCGCATGTGCAGGTGCAGGGCAAGGACGCCGTGCGCGACATCGTCGGCGCCTTCGCCTACTTCAACGCGCATCCGGAGCTCGCCGAGGTCATCGTGCTCACGCGCGGCGGAGGCGCGCTCGAGGACCTGCACGCCTTCAATTCGGAAGAGGTCGCGCG
This sequence comes from Candidatus Paceibacter sp., assembly GCA_020724945.1. Taxonomy (GTDB): domain Bacteria; phylum Patescibacteriota; class Patescibacteriia; order SG8-24; family DYFX01; genus DYFX01. The sequence goes on along the minus strand of DYFX01000072.1, from coordinate 2,251 downwards.
CGCCGTCTTCGCCTCGAAGGTCCCGGTCGTGGTGGGCGTCGGGCATGAGCGCGACGAGACGCTCGCCGACTATGTCGCCGATGTCCGCGCCTCGACGCCGTCGAACGCCGCCGAACGCCTGACGCCCGACCGCCGCGATGTCGCCCGCGAGCTCGAATCTTGCGTGCAGACGATGGAACGCGCGCTGGAGAAGGAGATCGCGTCGCGCGCGCACCGCCTCACCGACCTCGAGCACCAGCTGCAGGCGCATGTCCGCGCCGCGCGCGCCGAGTTCGACGCCGTGATGTCGGACCTCGAGCGCTGCCTGCTCGGTTTCGAGTCCCGCGTGCGGACGCTTTCCGGCGCCGTCGAGCGCGACGAACGCCTCCTCAGATCCTTCGATCCCGCCGCGGTCTTGCGGCGGGGGTACGCCATCGTCCGGGACAAGGACGGCAAGGTCCTGCGCGCCGCCGCGTCCGTGGACACCGGGGCCGCGATTGCCGTACAATTGGCCGAAGGGACCCTCGACGCGGAAGTCACCGCGCGCCGCTGATATGACCGCCAAAGAAGCCAAGAAAGCCAATTTCGCCGAAGCGTTCAAGGAACTGGAAGGCATCGTCCAGTGGTTCGAGGCGTCCGAAGTCGATCTCGAGGAGGGCTTGAAGAAATTCGAGCGCGGCCTCGAACTCGCCCGGAAGTGCCGTTCGCGCCTCGCCGAGGTCGAGAACAAGGTGGCGGAGATCAAGGAGAAGTTCTCCGACTACGCCGACGGCGGCGAAGCGCCTCCCGAGGACGAAGACGAAGGCCAGCCGCGTCTCATCTGATATGCAGCTTCTCCTCCGCTGGATCCTGAACGCGCTCGCCCTGCTGCTCGTCACCCGCGTGGTGCCGGGAGTTTCGGTCGACGGCTTCTACGCCGCGCTCATCGTGGCGCTCGTCCTGGGCGTCGTGAACGCGCTCATCCGGCCGATCCTCGTCCTGCTCACGCTCCCCATCAACCTCCTGACGCTCGGGCTCTTCACCTTCGTGATCAACGCCCTGCTCTTCTGGTTCGTCTCCACCCTCGTCAAAGGCTTCCATGTCTCCGGCTTCATGGCCGCCTTCTGGGGCGCCTTGCTGCTCTGGGCCGTGAGCTGGATCACCAACGCCTTGTTCTCGAAGGATTATTGATATGTCGATGAAGAAACAACTCCTGCTCGTGTTCGCGGTCGCGTTCGGCATCACGCTCATCGGTCCGGTCTCGGCCGGCTCGGCGGAACTCGCCGCCGCCGCCGTCATCGCGACGGCCGTCATCATCGGCTTCTCGGCGCACCGGGCGCTCTCCCGCCGCGACGATCTCGCGGAAGAGATCGCCGTCGAGCTCAACAAGCTCCGCCGCGTCTACCACCTCGGCAAGAACCTCGGCAACGATCGGCACCGCCAGTGGTTCACCGACCTGCACGGCCACCTCTACGGCTACCTGACTGCCTTCGACAAGAAGGACTTCTCCAAGTACCAGGAGACCAACGGCGCCTTCCGGAAGTTCAGCTACCACCTCTACCAGATCCCGTCGCTCGAGACGGAGAAGGAGCGCGTGCTCTACCGCGAGCTGCTTGAGGCGGCCGGCCTCGTCGCCGGCGCGCGCCAGCGCATCCAGGAGCTCTGGAACGGCGGCATGTCGTCCAGTCTTTGGAACCTGGTGCTCTCGATGGCGGCGCTCTCGACCCTCGCCGTCCGCATGGCCATGGGCCCCTCCGACCAGAATGTCGCCGCGCTCGTCATCGCCGCGCTCGGCTGCGGACTCGTCTACCTCCGCGCCGCGGACGATCTCCGCTCGCTCGGCGGCGGCGACCTCTCGAAGCGCTATGTCGAGAACATCGCGCGCCTGGAACTCTCGCGCCAATGAGCAAGAACAACGCCCGCACCTACGGCGGCAACCGCAAGGGGCCTGGCTACCGCACGGCCTCCTCGTTCCGCGCCAAGATCTCCGTCAACCGGAAGAACCTGCCCAAGGATTTCAACAGGAAATAGATGAAGAAGGCGCCCGTCATCATCTCGCTCGGAGGCTCGCTCATCGTCCCGAAAACGGGAATCGACGCGGCCTTCCTCAAGCGTTTCCGGGCGTTCATCGCGAAGCGCGTCGCCAAGGGCGGGCGCTTCGTCTTGATTTGCGGCGGCGGCGCGACCGCCCGCGCGTACCAGAAGGCCGCCCGCGCCGTCGGACCGCTCTCGCGCGAGGATGTGGACTGGATCGGCATCCATTCGACGCGGCTGAACGCCCACCTGCTCCGCA
>DYFX01000071.1:4367-4714 GCA_020724945.1 Candidatus Paceibacter sp. | reverse complement strand
TGCTGATCGCCCTGCTCGCCTTGATCGCCCTCGCCCTGACCGTCTTGCGCGCCTTCCGCCGCCGAGGGATCGTCATCGTCCGCGGCACGCGCCAGGAGAACGCCTGGTACGCCGAGACTTTCGGCCCCTACGGCCGCGCCGCCGCCGCCTCCGTCGCCGACGCCATCCGCAAGGAACGCGTCGCGTGGGCCGGCCTCGAGGTCACCGTCTTGCCGCTCAAGAGGATGGCCGCCGACCCTGAACTCTTCGGCCGCACCTTGGCCGGACTGAACGGCCTGCCGCCCGCCTCGGACGACGGCCGCGTCCGACTCCGCGCCTGATCCGTACCCTCGCGGGACTCCCATGGG
>DYFX01000071.1:0-4357 GCA_020724945.1 Candidatus Paceibacter sp. | reverse complement strand
CGCCGTCCATCGGAATCCGTGAGCCTCGCTCGCGGATCGCGAAGGGCGTCACCCGTCCCCAAAGCCCGGCAAGGAGGCTTCCATGTCCCGAGTCCGCAAGGAAACGATCGTCTTCATCGGCGTCATGCTCGTCATCGACGCGGTCATCGTGGCCGCCGCGCTCTACGCGCCGACGGCGACGACGATCGTCTGCTGGACGATCGTGGCGGCGTCCGCCGCGTTCGTCCTCCGGCACCTCGTGCCGGTCCTCGTCCGGCGCGCCAAGCGCCGCATCCGCCGCATCGCGCGGCGACGGTCGCTCGTCCGCCACGAGTCCAGACATCCCGACAGGAGATCCGCATGAAAGGGGAATTCATCCATCCGCGTACGAGAACGATGCTCGAAGCCGCCCTCTTGCACGCCCGCGCGCAGTTCGAGACGAGCTGCGCGAGGCATGCGCCCGCCGCCTGCATGATCTACGAAGGCCAGGCCTGGAACGGCGGGACGCATCTCACGGTCATCGTCGACCGCGCGCCCTGCACGGAGCATGCGGTGCCGCCGCGCTGGATCCGCGTCGAGATGTGGGTCTACGACATCCGCGGCGAAAGTCCGCTGTACATGGGCAAGGACAGCCATCCGCAGAACCTGGCGCTCCTCAAGGAGCCCGGCGATCGAGCGGACGGTTCCGCATCGCAGCGTCCGTTCATCAGGCACTGACCGGCCGATCCGCCCCATCCGGCTCTCGATGGGAAACAGGCCTCGCAAGGGCCTGTTCTTCTTTTTCCGCGCGAGACTTGACAGGAACGCGATTTTCGGGTAGCCTCGGACCGTCTTTCGAAAATCCATCCATCCGCCCGAAACGACGATTCCAGGGAGGTTCCGATGCGTATCTACGCCACCGCCGTGCTGTTCCTCGCGTTCGCCATGCTCTCCGGCGCCTGCGCCGGCCGCCAGGCCCGCACCCCGTCGATCCCGGCCCCGCTTCTGGCGGAGCCCGCGGCCGACGAGGCCGCCACGCCCGTCGAGGTCGAGACCGTCGATCCGATCGCGCCGCTCGCCGCCCCGCCGGCCCCCGCCCCCGCGGCGGAGGAGCTCCGGATCACGACCCAGCAGGCGATCGACCGGCAGGTCGCCGAGGACCTCGCGGCCCACGACGCCGCCAACCGCGCCGCCGCCGAGAAGCTGCACCGGACCCGCGTGTCCGAGCCGCTCCCGCACGAGGACGAGATCCTCGCCGCGCTCCGGATCGATCCGGAGCGCGTGCGGCGGATCGCCCGCGAGGCCGACGCCGAGCTCACCGCGATGCTCGCCGAGCTCGACGGGATGACGCGCCGGTCCGAACCCAGCGCGCTTCCCGACGAGACGGCGTCCATGGCGTCCGTGAGACCGCGCCCGAAACCCAAGGCCGCACGCGCGGCGAAGGATGACGGCCTCGCGGCCGTCGTCGGTTCCCTCGGTCACGAAGCGTCCGCGCCTCCGGCGCCGGCCGCCCCGTCGATCCGGCCCGCCCCACGAGGGGCGGAAGCCGCCTTCGGATCCGAGTCGACGGACGCCGTCGCCCGCACGGGCGACGCCGCGTCCGTTCCCGTCTTCGTGCCCGATCCGTCGATCGTCACGCTTCACCGCGCGTACGCCCCGCGGCTCATCGGCGCCACGATCGCCGCGATCGCGGCCGGCATCCTCTTCGGCCTCCTGGCCGGGTTCATCCGGAACCGCAGGATGCGGGCCGTCCTCGAAGCCGCTCCGGACTCCCGTCCCGACGGCATCTACATCGAAGAGATCGTCGGCGGCCGCGTCGTCTCGCGCAACCTGATCGTGCCCGACGCGTCGCCTTGGTCCGAACCCGAGGCGCACGCGACGGACGCGGAAACGGATGCGCTCGAAGCCGCGTGGAACGCCGAAAGCGACGCGATGGACGAGACCGAGACGGATCCCCGTCTCGAAGACACCCACGATCGGTTCGATGTCACCGACACGCCGATCGAAGAAGTACCTTCCCAGCCGCCCCCGCCGCCCGCGTCGGACGACAGTCCGCGCTTCGCATCGGGCTCCGGCCGGATGATCACCAGTTCCGACGACGCGCCCTTCACGAGCGGCGTCGCCCATGTGCCCGAACCTCCGCAGGAACGCCGGTCCGAACCCGGGTTCCCGCCGAAGGTCATCGTGGTCGAGGACGCCTCCTCGACGGACCTCGCGTCCGCACCGTCAGCTTCGGCCGCCCTCAACTAGGGGCGGTCGTTTTCTTTTCCCGGATTTGACGCGTTCGCCATAGGGCGAAGTACCTTGCTATCATTGACACGACCGTCGGAAAACGGTATTTTGCGTTCTTCCATGGACTTCAAGCTCAAGGCCCCGTACGAACCTGCCGGTGACCAGCCGCGCGCCATCGAAAAGCTCGTGGCCGGTTTGAAATCGGGCCACAAGATGCAGACGCTCCTGGGCGTCACGGGTTCAGGCAAGACCTATACGGTCGCCAATGTCATCCGGCAGGTCCAGAAGCCGACGCTCGTCCTGGCGCACAACAAGACGCTCGCCGCCCAGCTGTGCAACGAGTTCCGCGAGTTCTTCCCCGACAACGCCGTCGAATACTTCGTCTCCTACTACGACTACTACCAGCCGGAGGCGTATGTGCCTTCGAGCGACACCTACATCGAGAAGGAGGCGATGATCAACCAGGAGATCGACCGCCTGCGCCACGCGACCACCCAGGCGCTCCTGACGCGCAAGGACTGCATCATCGTCGCGAGCGTCTCCTGCATCTACGGCCTCGGCGCGCCGGAGGCCTACGAGAAGACGCTCCTGCACTTCAAGCGGGGGGAGCGCATCACGCGCGCGGAACTGCTCCAGCGCTTCATCGACATGCAGTTCGAGCGCACGACCTCCGACCTCGGACGCGGCAAGTTCCGCCTGCGCGGCGAGACGCTCGAGGTCATGCCGGCCGGCGAGGAGATGATCTATCGCATCGAGACGGGCCTGGGCGAGATCAAGGAGATCGTCCGCATCGATCCGGTCACGCGCAAGCGCGCCGAGCGAGTCGAGGACGTCTGGATCTATCCCGCCAAGCACTTCATCACCGATCTCGAGGACCGCAAGCGCGCGCTCGTCGAGATCGAGGCGGAACTCAAGGCGCGGCTCGAGGTCTTCAAGAAGGAAGGCAAGCTCCTCGAGGCCGAGCGCCTCGAGCGTCGCACGCGCTTCGACCTGGCGATGCTGAAGGAAGTCGGTTTCTGCCACGGCATCGAGAACTATTCGCGCATCCTCTCCGGCCGGCCGCCCGGCGCGCCGCCGGACACCCTGCTTTCGTATTTCCCCGAAGATTTCCTGCTCGTCATCGACGAGTCGCATGTGACCATCCCGCAGGTGGGCGGCATGTCGGCCGGCGACGCCGCGCGCAAGAAGACGCTCATCGAATACGGCTTCCGCCTGCCCTCCGCCGCCGACAACCGTCCGCTCACCTGGAAGGAATTCGAGGAACGCATGCCGCAGACGATCTTCGTCTCGGCCACGCCGGGCAAGTACGAGGCCGAGCATGCCGCGCAGACCGTCGAGCAGATCATCCGCCCGACCGGCCTCGTCGACCCAGAGGTCATCGTGATGCCGGTCACCGAGGACGCCGCCGGCGGCTACAAGGGCCAGGTCGAGGACCTGATCGGGCGCATCAAGGACCGCGTCAAGAAGGACGAGCGCGTGATGGCCACCACGCTCACCAAGAAGATGGCCGAGGACCTCACGGAGTACCTCGAATCGCTCAAGGTGAAGGTGAAGTACATCCACTCCGACGTGCAGACGCTCGACCGCATCCAGATCCTGCATGAGTTCCGCAAGGGCGTGTTCGACGTGCTGATCGGCGTGAACCTGCTCCGCGAAGGCCTCGACCTGCCGGAAGTCTCACTCGTCGCCATCCTCGACGCCGACAAGGAGGGCTTCCTCCGCTCCGAGACCTCGCTCATCCAGACGATCGGCCGCGCCGCCCGCAATGTCGGCGGCCAGGTCGTGCTCTACGCCGATCAGGGCACCGGTTCGCTCGCGCGCGCCATCAAGGAGACGAACCGCCGCCGCGAACGCCAGCTCGCCTGGAACAAGGAGCACGGCATCACGCCGAAGACCATCAAGAAGTCGCTGACCTCGATGTTCGGCGAGATCGAGAAAGCGCGCGAGAAGGCCGCCAAGAAGAACCTCCAGCTCGAAGCGGCGGCCGACAGGCGGCCCGTCGAGGAGATCCTGCGCGAGAAGGAGGCGCAGATGCGCGACGCGGCCAGGAACCTGGAGTTCGAACTCGCGGCGCTGCTGCGCGACGAGATCATGGCGCTGAAGAGGAAAAAGAAAGCGCCCGCCCCGGAGGACGGGACGGGCGGCAAGAGGAAGCGGGGAAGGATCA
>DYFX01000070.1:4157-4765 GCA_020724945.1 Candidatus Paceibacter sp. | reverse complement strand
GCGCTCGCCTCATGCGCGAGCTGGTTGCGCAGGCGGTGCGCGTTCCAGACATTCCGGATCTTCGGGTATTTGTAGGCGGCGAACTTGAGGCGCTCGCCGAGGGTGGTGCCGGGAATCGCCATGGCCTTCAGCGCATGGTCGAGGAGCTTGTCGGCCTCCATCACGGCCATCTTGAGGTTCATCTCGCCGCCGGCGGCCGCCATCCGTTCGATCTCGTCCCAGCGCGCCTTGATGGCGCCGCGGTCCATGCCGCGGAGCGTCGGCGCGAAGAGGCGCCGGAGGGCGCGGACGATGCCGCGCAGGACGAGGAGCGCCAGCGCCGCGGCGAGGACGACGGCGACGAGCTTGCCGAGCGACGCGATGTCGAAGGAGACGGTCAGCATGGCTATCGGCCGCTCGGCTTGCGGATCCAGTGGACGCGTGCGGGCAGGTCGTCGCTCGACCAGGTGACGCGAAGCTTGCCGCCCTTGAAGGCGGCGTCGACGGCCTTGCCGAGCGCCACGGCGAGCTGGTTCTCGGTCGTCGTGACGACGACGCGCTCGCCGCGGTCGTCGATGGCGACGATCCGCGCGAGCGGATCGCGGCGCGACGCGCGCTTGGCGGCGTTG
>DYFX01000070.1:0-4147 GCA_020724945.1 Candidatus Paceibacter sp. | reverse complement strand
TCGCGAGGATCTCGGCCTTCTCGCCCTTGTCGAGCAGGCCGTCGAGCGTGAGCTCGCCTTCGTAGAGGCCCGCTTTCGGGTCGGCAGGACCGTGCACGGCGTACCGGCACTCCTCGCAATAGAGGTCCTTCGCGGGCTTGGCGGCCTTGCGCTTCGCCTTCAGGGCCGCGGCGAGGTTCGGCGCCGTGTGCCAATGGCCGTCGTACCAGACGGCTTCGCACCGCGCGCAGAGCTTGAGGCCGTTCATCTTGCGCTTCTCCTTGTCCCACCAGTCCGTGCGGGCGGCGGCGACGAAGGTCTTGGTAGGGCCCATCTTGGCCTTGCGGGCCGGCGTATGGGTCTTCCTGGCTGGCGTTTTCTTCGGCATATGTCGACAGTATAGCAGAAGACGCCCGTTTCGGGGCGTCTTAGAGCATCGGGCGCTTCAGGTGCCATTCCGTCGCCCCTTGGTAGCGGCGGGCGGTCTCGAGGACGAGGGCGTCATCGAACGCTTTCCCGATGAGCTGGAGGCCGACGGGCAAGTCGTTCGCGAAGCCGCACGGGACGGACACGGCCGGCGCGCCGACCACATTGACCGTGACGGTGTAGATGTCCGTGAGGTACATCGCGATGGGATCGTCGAACTTCTCGCCCAGATCCCAGGCGACGGAGGGCGAAGTCGGCGAGAGCAGGAGGTCGACATCCCGCATGAGCGCGTCGAACTCGGCCTTCATCTTGGCGCGGACTTTCTGCGCCTGGAGATAGTAGGCCTCATAGTAGCCCGAGGAGAGCGCGTGAGCGCCGAGCATGATGCGGCGGCGCACCTCGCGGCCGAAGCCCTGCCCGCGCGTCTCGAAGTAGGTCTCCTTCAGGCCCGGCGCATCGACCGACAGGCCGAAGCGCATGCCGTCGTAGCGCGAAAGGTTGGCGCTCACCTCGCACGGCATGAGCACATAGTAGACGGCCAGCGCGCGCTCGGCGGACGGCAGGCTGACCTCGACGAGCTCGGCGCCGAGCCGCTCGATCTCCTTGGCCGCTTCCTCGACGCGCGCGCGGACGCCGTCGTCCATGCCTTCGGCGAAGAATTCCTTGGGCAGGCCGACGCGCAGGCCCTTGAGGCCTTCGGACGGGAGCCGCGGCGCGGCGTACCGCGCGCGCGAGGCGCTCGTGGAATCGAGCGGATCCTCGCCTTCGATCGCCTCCAGGATCAGGGCGGCGTCTTCCGCCGTACGGGCGAAGGGGCCGATCTGGTCGAGCGACGAGGCCATCGAAAGCAGGCCGTAGCGCGAGACGCGCCCGTAGGTGGGCTTGAAGCCGGTCACCCCGCACATGGCGGCCGGCTGGCGGATGGAGCCGCCCGTGTCGCTCCCGAGCGCGCCGAGGCACATGCCGGCGGCGAGCGCGGCGGCGGAACCGCCCGACGACCCTCCGGGAATCTTGCCCAAGCTCCAGGGATTGCGCGTGGGTCCGTAGGCCGAGGTTTCCGTCGAGGAACCCATCGCGAACTCGTCGAGGTTCGCCTTGCCGAGGATGACGGCGCCGGCGGCCGCGAGACGCGCGACGGCCGTGGCATCGAAGGGCGACTTGTACCCTTCCAGGATCTTCGATCCGGCGGTGGTGCGGCTCCCCTTCATCTGCATGTTGTCCTTCACCATGAGCGGGATGCCGTCGAGCGCGCCGAGGGCCCCTCCGGCGGCGCGGCGGGCGTCGGAGGCCTTGGCCGCCTCGAGCGCCGAGGCCTCGAGCGCCTCAAGTACGGCATGCACATGCCCGTCGACGGAGCGCATGCGCTCAAGACACGCCTCCGTCAGCTGGAGGCTCGTGAACTTCCCGTCGCGCAGGCCGTCGGCCGCCTGGCGGATGGTGAGCTGGTGCAAGGGCTCCATATCACTTGAAGACCGCCTTCACCTTGATGAGGTCGCCTTCGCGGGCGGGCGCCTCGTCCAAGAGCGCCGCGCGGGTCGCGGGGTCGGCGGCGAGGACGGCGTCGTCGCGCAGGACATTGCTCACGCCCGTGATGTGCGCGGCCGGCTCGATGCCTTCGACATCGACCTCGGAGAGCTGTCCGACATACGCCAAGACCGACGACATCTGGCCGCGGAAGGTCTCGATCTCGTCCTCGGCGAGCTTGATGTGCGCCAGCTCCGAGATCTTCAGGATTTCCTCGCGGGAAAGGCTCATAGTTTCAGGGCTTGAGCATAGCAAGGAAGTCCTTCTCGCTCAAGACGGGCGTGCCGAGCTTCGCGGCCTTGGCGGCCTTCGAGCCCGGGTCCTCGCCGACCACCACATAGGAGGTATCCTTGCCCACCGACGAGGAGACACGGCCGCCGCGTTCGAGGATCTTGTCCTTGGCCTCGTCGCGGGAAAGCGATTCCAGGGTGCCGGTCAACACGAAGGTCAGGCCCTTGAACGGCTCGGGCGCGGAGCGCTTCGGCTTCTCGATCTCGACGCCGACCTCGAGCAATCGCTCGACCTCGCGCCGGCGCCGCGGGTCGCGGAAGAAGGCGTGGACGCTCTCGGCCACCACCTCGCCGATGCCCCGCGCGGCCTTGAGGTCGTCGAGCGTGGCGTCGCGGAGCCTCTCGAGGCTCCCGAATTCCCGCGCGAGCTCGACGGCGGTCTCTTCGCCGACATGCCGGATGCCGAGCGCCAGGATGAAGCGCGCGAACGACACCTTCCGCGCGGACTTCACGGCCTCGACCAGGTTCCTCGCCGAAACTTCCCCGAAGCCTTCGAGCGACTCGAGGTCGCCCGGCGCGAGTTCGAAGAGATCGGCGGGCTGGGAGACCAGGCCCTCGGACATGAGCTGTTCCACGATCTTTTCCCCGAGGCCATCGATGTCGAAGGCGCGCTTGGAGACGAACAGCAGGAGGCGGCCGAGATCCTTGGCGGGACAGTCGGGATTCGCGCAGGTGATGGCGACTTCCCCTTCGCGGCGCGTGACGGCCCCGCCGCACGACGGACAGGCCTTCGGCGCCGCGATGCGCTTCTCCTTGCCGGTGCGCAGCTTCGGCAGGACCTCGACGATCTTGGGGATGACATCGCCGGCCTTCTCGAGCACGACGGTGTCGCCGACGCGCACGCCGAGCCGCTCGATCTCGTCCATGTTGTGGAGCGTCGCATGGCGGACGGTGGTGCCGGCCACGAAGACGGGGTCCATCACCGCCACCGGCGTGATGGCGCCCGTGCGCCCGACCTGCCAGCGCACCTCGCGGACGACCGTCGTGACGGACTCCGCCGGGAACTTGAAGGCCACCATGCCGCGCGGCGCCTTGCCGACGACGCCGAGCCGCTCGAAGAGCGCCTCGTCGTTCACGCCGACCACGAGGCCGTCGATCCAATAATCGAGCTTGTCGCGCATGGCCCCGACCCGTTCGTAAAGCGCGAAGACCTCGCGCGCGTCCTTGCATCGGCGGTTCAGCGGATTCGTCATGAAGCCGAGCAGCTTCGCGAGCTCGTGCCCCTGCTCATGCGTCTCGAGCCCCTCGCTCGTGACCAGGTGATACGCCTGGAACGCCAGGCGACGCGAGGCGGTCACGGCCGGGTCGAGCTGGCGGATGGAACCGGCCGCGCCGTTCCTGGGGTTCACGATGGGCGGCTCCCCTTTCTTCTTCAGTTCGGCGTTCAGCGCGTCGAAGACCTTCTTCGGCATATAGACCTCTCCGCGGATTTCCGCGCGGCCGGAGAGCAGGCGGTCGACGATCTTCTTCAGCGCGGCTTCGCCGAGGCCGCCGCCGTGCCCCTTGAGGAACGCGCGCAGGTCGGCGTCGCTCGGATGCCGTACCGCGAGCGGCACCGATTCGATGGTGCGGAGGTTCGTCGTGACATCTTCCCCGACGCGCCCGTCGCCGCGCGTTGAACCGCGGACGAACGCGCCCTTCTCGTATTCCAGCGAGACGGCCAGGCCGTCCATCTTGATCTCGGCGTAGAGGTCGCTCTTGAAGTTCGGCACGCGCCGTTTCAGGCGCCCGATCCATTCCTCGAACTCCTCGGGCGTGAAGACATCCTCGAGCGACAGCATCGGCCGCGCGTGCGGCACCTTCCCGAACGCGTCGAGCGGCTTGCCGGCCACGCGCTGGGTCGGCGAATCCGGCGTGACGAGATCGGGGTAGGCCTGTTCGATCTTCCAAAGCTCGTGTTTCAGCGAATCCAAAGCGCCCTCGGAGAT